>JANQSB010000591.1 GCA_028284295.1 Myxococcota bacterium
CCCTCGAAGCGGCGCGCCGCGCCGGCGCGGGCTTCGCGGGACACATCGTCCTGCGCCTGCCCCGGAACGTGAAGGAGCTGTTCGCCGACTGGCTCGAGCGACACCGGCCCGAGCGCCGGCAGAAGGTCCTCAACCGCCTGCGCGCCTTGCGGGGAGGGCGTCTGGACGATCCGCGCTTCGGAACCCGCATGAAGGGGAGCGGCCTCTACGCCGACCAGATCCACTCCCTGTTCGACCTCGCCTATCGCCGAGCCGGCTTCGACGCGGAGGCGGGCCGGCCGGCCCTCTCCACGGCCGCGTTCCGACGACCGGACGACGCCCAGCTGCAGCTCTTCTGAGCGCGGCGCCGCCGGCCTCGGGAGCCTCCCTGCGCCGCCCCCGTGGCCCCCGCGTGTACCCTGACGGGGTGTCCGAGCCCACGAGTGAAGGCCAGCTGCGCACCCTGCTCCGACGTCTCGACGGACGCAGCTATCGGGCCTACCGGGAGATCCAGGGCGCCCATGCCATCGGCAGTGCCACCCTCTTCGTCGACCGGGTCCAGGGCGATCCGTTCGCCGCGCCCTCCCGGCTGCGATTTCGCGTCCCGATGGCCGATGCGTCGATTCCGCAGCAGCTGCGAGACACCCGGCCCCGCCGGATCGCGCTGGCGGACTTCCTCGCCCGGCGCTGCGCATCCGCCCTCTCCCTCTCGCGTGGCAGAGGGAGCACCGGCAGCGGCGGCAGCGGGCAGCTGCACGTCGATCGGGGTGGACAGGAGGTCCTCGAGCGCAGCGCGATCGCGATCGACGACGCGTTCGTCGAGCTGCGATTCGAGGCCGGGCTGCCCGCCCGCGGCCGCCGCATCCTGGGACCCGAGGCCGAGCACCTCCTGCTCGAGACCGTTCCCACCGGCGCCCGAGCCGGACTCGAGTGGTCCCGTTCGGACGCGGCGACCGCCGAGCGCTTCGTCCAGTGCGTGGACTCGCAGGAAGCCCTGCGGCAGCAGCTCGCGGACCGGTCTCTCGTGGCCTTCGTGGGCAACGGCGCCGTACTGCCGCGCGAGAGCGGGGCCAGCCAACGACCGCTGCGGGAGGAGGCGGTGCGCTTCCACTCGCCGCCATCCCTCGAGACCCGTCTGTCCCTGCCGCATCCAGACCCGACGACGGGCGCGCGCGAGGTCGCCGGCATGGGAGTCCCGCGTGGCGTCACCCTGATCGTCGGCGGCGGCTTCCACGGCAAGTCCACTCTCCTGCGAGCGATCGAGCGGGGCGTGTACCCCCACGTTCCGGACGACGGACGGGAGCAGGTCGTGAGCGACCCGTGCCTCGTGAAGGTGCGAGCCGAGGACGGACGTCGCGTCGCCGGGGTGGACATCCACGACTTCGTCGCCGCGCTGCCCGGCGGCAGCGATACCCGTCGCTTCTCCAGCGACGACGCCAGCGGCTCGACGAGCCAGGCCGCGGCCATCGTCGAGGCCCTGGAAGCCGGCGCCTCGGGGCTGCTGCTCGACGAGGACACCTGCGCGACCAACTTCATGCTCCGCGACGCACGGATGCAGGCACTGGTGGCGCGCGAGCACGAGCCCATCACTCCCTTCGTCGACCGGGTGCGCGGGCTGTGGGAAGAGCGCGGTGTGTCATCGGTGCTCGTCATGGGGGGATCGGGCGACTACTTCGAGGCCGCCGACCACGTCATCGCCATGCGCGACTACCGCGCCTTCGACGTCGGCAGCGAGGCGCGGGAGATCGCCCGGCGTCTCCCCACGCAGCGCCTCCGGGACGATGGCGCCCCGAGCTTCCGTTCGAACGCGCGGGCTCCCGTCGGCTCGAGCCTCGACGCCTCCCGGGGCCGCAAGCGCTTCAAGATCGACGTCCGCGAGCGCGATCTCGTGGTCTACGGCCGTCAGCGACTGGACCTCCGCGGCCTCGAGCAGCTCGCCGACACCAGCCAGACCCGGGCCATCGCCTGGACGATCGAGCTCCTGGCGGGGCACTTCATGGACGGCCGGACCCCGATTCCCGCACTTCTCGATCGCGTCGACGCGCTGCTCGACGAGCACGGCCTGGACGCCCTCGGGCCTCCGGGCCCCGAGCGCGGAAGCGGGCATCACCCGGGGAACCTCGCGCGCCCCCGCCGCTTCGAGATCGCCGCGGCCTTGAGCCGGATGCGCGAGGTGGAGTGGCGCTTCGACCGGACGGATCAGCCGGACACCTGAGGGCGCCTCACTCGTGAAGGGCCGCGTGGACCTTCTCGGCGAGCTCCGACTGGGCGAAGGGCTTCTCGATCATGCGCGCACCGGGGGCCAGCCGGGCATCGTGGGCGTCCGCGGTGTAGCCCGAGGTGAAGAGGACGGGCAGCCCGGGCCGCGACTGCTGGGCCAGACGCGCGAGCTCCACCCCGTTGGTGCCCCCCGGCAGCACGACGTCGGTGAAGAGCAGGTCGATGTCCGGGGCCCGGTCCACGAGGTGCATCGCAGCGGCACCGTCGGCCGCCTGCAGGGTCTTGTAGCCGATGTGCTCGAGCCAGGTGACGGTCAGGTTCCGCACGTCGTCGTCGTCTTCGACGACCAGGATCAGCTCGCCGCCGCCGCGCGGCAGCTCCTGGAGCTCCTCGGCTGCGGCGGCGGCATCGCGCCCCGCCTCGCCCATGGACCGCGGCAGGAAGAGCCGCACGCAGGTCCCGCGACCGGGCTCGCTCTCGATCTCGACACTGCCACCCGATTGCTTCACGAAGCCGTAGACCATGCTGAGACCGAGACCGCTGCCGCGGCCCAGCCCCTTGGTGGTGAAGAAGGGCTCGAAGACGTGCTCGAGCACGTCCCGGTCCATCCCCGAGCCGTTGTCTTCGATCGCCAGGGTCACGTAGGGCCCCGGCTCCAGCCCGTCGTGCTGCCTTGCCGCCTCCTCCTCGAGATCGACGTTCGCCGTCTCGATGCACAGGCGCCCCCCGCCCGGCATCGCGTCCCGCGCATTGATGGCCAGGTTGAGGATCACGTTCTCCAGCTGGGCCGGATCGACCTCGCACTTCCACAGCCGCTCCGCCAGCCGCAGCTCCACCTCGATGGCCTCGCCGAGGGTGCGGCGCAGCAGGTCGTCCATCCGCTCGACCAGTCCGCCCAGCTCGAGGACCCGAGGCTGTAGCGATTGCTTCCGGGCGAAGGCCAGCAGTCGGTGGGTCAGCGCCGCGCCCCGTCGCGCCGCCGATCGGGCACTGTCCACGAAGCCCAGGGAGGGATCGCCCGGCGGGAGGCCGCTCGCCACGAGCTGCAGGTTTCCCAGGATCACGGTCAGCAGGTTGTTGAAGTCGTGCGCGACCCCGCCGGTCAGCTGCCCGACCGCCTCGAGCTTCTGGGCCTGCAGCAGCTGCTCCTCCAGGTCCAGCCGCTCGCTCATGTCGTTCGCCACCAGGATCACGCGGTCGATGCGGCCGTCCTCGACCACCGGGCCGACCCGGGCCGCGTACCAGACCAGGCCCCGATCCGGGATCTCGACCTGCGCCTCGTAGGAGACCACCTCGCCGTCGCGGAAGACGCGCTCGATCGCGGCATGGGCACGCTCTGCGTGGTGCGGGGCGACGAGCTCCTCCACCGGGCGACCGACCGGATTCGGGATCAGTCCGTTGTCGGGATCGAAGGCGCGGTGGTTCGTGAAGGTCACCAGGTGATCGCGATCCACGATGGCGATGCTGTCCGGCGCGTGCTCGACCAGCGACTGGAACTGCGCCTCGACGGCCGTCTTCTCGGTCTCGGCCCGGGCGCGTTCCGTTCGCGCCGAAGTCGCTTCTCCCAGCGCCTGTCGGGTCTCGGCCAGGCTCGTGGTCAGCCGGTCGACCACGAGGAAGACCCCGGCGCCGAGCATCCCGCTGAAGACTCCGTAGGAGAGGGTGACGCGGAGACCCACCCGCAGGTTGCGAGGGTCGACCAGGGCCGGATCGAAGGTCGTCTCCATCCATCCGAGGTGCACCAGCAGGCTGGCGACGACGAGCACGGCCGTCGAAGCCGCCCAGGCGCCGATCGCCCAGCGACGCCCCAGCAGCAGGCCCGCGAGCCCGACGGCCAGAAGCGCCACCAGGATGGTCCCCGCCACGTAGCCGTATCCGATGACCCCCAGGAACTCCATCGAGAGCAGGCATCCCAGGAAGGTGGCCACGCGCAGGCGATAGGGGCCCTGGCGCCAGGCCGCCACGAGCAGCATGGCGAACGGCACGCCGACGAGGATCGAGTCCCGGACCGGACTCGCGCCGAAGCGGGCCTCACCCGCCGTGAAGACGAGCATCAGCCCCAGCAGGATGGCCCCATAGGCGCTCAGTCGGTCGAAGACGCGGCGGCGCCACGCCTCGGAGCGGACGAGATCCAGTGCGCGCGTCGCCGCCGCGGCGGGGCGCGCCGCTCTCTGCTTCGTCTCGCTCGCCGGGCTCATCGAACTGCTGCTCCGATCCCCTCCCCCACTGGAATGGAAGCGCGCTTCGCGCGCATTCTCAACGCGCCGAGCCCGGCAGCGGGCGAGCGCGCGGCGCTCGCCGGAGCTGCGGGGTCTGCACTGCGTGCAGACCTTCCCTAGCGGGCGAGCGCGCGGCGCTCGCCAGGGCTGCGGGGTCTGCGCGCTGCGCAGACCTTCCCTAGCGGGCGAGCGCGCGGCGCTCGCCGGGGCTGCGGGGTCTGCGCGCTGCGCAGACCTTCCCTAGCCTCCTGGGATGACGACGGATGCACTGCAACAGCTGCTCGATCGACAGGAGATTGCCCGCCTCATCCACGAGTACTGCTCGCGCGTGGACCGCTACGAGCCCGAGGGCGTGGCAGAGCTCTTCTTCGAGGATTGCGTGGTCGACTACGGTCCCGGGCTCGGCGGGCCGGGGACCGGTCGGGAAGACCTCGCCCGCAAGCTGAGCCGGGGACTCGGCGGGCTGGAAGCGACCCACCACCAGGTCTCGAACATCGAGATCGAGTTCGAGTCCGCGGACCGGGCCCGCGGCGTCAGCTACGTGACGGCCTGGCACGGCGCGCCGGGGGAAGCCCGCGACTTCACGGTCTACGGCCAGTACCACGACCGTTTCGAACGACGCGAGGGAAGCTGGGGCTTCGCCGAGCGCCGCATCCTGGTCGCCGGCCACGACGGACCGAAGGTGGAGTGGGCGCGAACGCCCCGCCACGGTCGCGACTGAAGCGGCTCCGGTCCGACTACTACCAGCCCGCCATCTGGGCGGCTCGCTCGCGATGCATCGCCGGGTTGCCCAGGAAGGCCCGGTCGAACATGGCCCGCTTGAACCAGATCTGGACGTCGCACTCCCAGGTGAAGCCGATGCCGCCATGGGCCTCCACGGCATCCCGGGCGATCTGCATGTAGCGGTCCGTGATGTGGGCCTTGGCGACCGCGGCGGTTCGCTCGGCCTCGTCCTGGACGTGGTCCAACGCGTGCGCGGCGTACCAGTAGAGACCTCGCGAGGGCTCGACCTCGACCGCCATGTTGGCGAGCTGGTGCTTCAACGCCTGGAAGTGACCGATGGTGACACCGAACTGCTCGCGGGTCTTGGCGTACTCGACGCTCATCTCCACCAGTCGACTGGAGCCCCCGAAGGCATCCGCGGCCAGCAGGACCAGGGCGACGTCGCGCAGTCGTGCCGCTGCCGTCTCTCCCTGGGGCAAGGCCTCGGCGGGCGTCTTCGAGAGCGTGAGCTCGCAGAGCCGACGGGTGCGATCCGCCCCCTCGGTGGGCTTCCACTCGAGTCCCGGCGCATCGCGCTCGACGAGCGACAGCCCGCCGCCGGCCGTTCCGACCACGACCAGGTCCGCGTGCTCTCCGAAGAGCACGTTCTTCTTCGTGCCGGTGAGCGCCTCGCCTCCGGCCACGCTCCACTGGTGGGGCAGCCAGCCGCCGTCGGCCTCGCCGATCGCAACGGTGCCGAGGGCATCGCCCGTGGCCAGTCGGGGCAGCCACTTCTTCTTCTGTTCCTCGCTGCCCCCCTCCGCCAGGGCGAGGCCCGCGAGGGCGTGTCCCAGGAAGGGGCCCGGCGCCGCCATGTAGCCCAGCACCTCGGCGACGACCGCCAGGTCCAGGATCTCGAGACCGGCGCCCCCGTGCTCCTCGGGCAGGTGCAGGCCCGCGACCCCCATCTCGACCAGGCCCTTCCACAGGGAGGGCTCGAAGCCGGTGTCGCCGTCGAAGATCTCCCGCAGGGTGGTGGGCGGGCACTCGTTCTCGAGGAACTGGCGCACCGTCTCCTGCAGCATCTCCTGCTCTTCGGACAGGTCGAAGTTCACTTGGAGCTCCTTTCCGCCGCCGCGTCCCGGGGCAGGCCGAGGCCCCGCTCTCCGATCACGTTGCGCTGGATGTTCGCGGTTCCCCCCGCCACCGCGATCCCGAGCGAGTACATGTAGTGGCTGATCCAGCGCTCGTGGCCGCCACTCATCATGGCCGCCATCGAGGTGCCGCCGGCGTCGAGGAGCCCGTCCTCACCCAGCAGGTCGATCGCCAGGCGCGCGATGTCGTGGCCGATGTTGGTGGAGATGATCTTGTTCATCATGGTGATCATCCCGGGGTCCTCGCCCTTCGCATCCTTCGTGAGGGTCCGGTACCCGGCGTACTGGTGCGCCTTCACGTAGCCCTCGAGCGCGGCGAGGCGCTGGCGGATGCTCGGGTCCTCGATCGCCGGCTTGCCGTCGATCTTGCGGTCCTTGGCAAGCTGCACGAGGCCCGCGAAGAGCGCCCGGGTCTGCTGGGTACTCCCGATCGAGTTCCGCTCGTGCTTGAGAGTGGTCCGCGAGACCAGCCACCCCTCACCGCGCTTGCCGACGATCCAGTCCTCCGGCGTCTTCGCGTCGGTGAAGAAGACCTCGCAGAAGTCCGCGCCGCCGGTCATCTGGCGCAGCGGCCGAACCTCGATGCCCGGCTGCTTCATGTCCATCAGCAGATAGGAGATGCCCGCGTGCTTGGACGCCTCCGGCTCGGTGCGCACCAGGACGAACATGTAGTCCGCCGAGGTCGCGCCACTGGTCCAGATCTTCTGACCATTGATCACCCACTCGCCGTTCACGAGCTCGCCGCGCGTCTTCAGCGACGCCAGGTCGCTCCCGGAGCCGGGCTCGCTGTAGCCCTGGCACCAGGCGACGTCACCGCGGATGGTCGGCGGGACGAACTTCTCCTTCTGCCACTCGTTGCCCCGCTCGAGCAGGGTCGGGACCAGCATCATCGTGCCGATGCCGCGGGGCTCCATCGGCGCCCGGGTGCGCCCGAACTCCTCGCGGATGATCTGGGCCTTGAGGACGTCGGGCTCCTGCTCGGAGCCGCCGTACTGCTTCGGGATGTTGCGGCACAGGTAGCCGGCGTCGATGGCGCGCTGCCGGAACTTCACGGCCTGCTCGTTCCAATCGAGCTTCGCCTCGTCGCCCTGGAGCGGCCAGTTGTCTTCGAGGAACTTCGCGACCTCGCCGCGATAGCCCTCGAGCTCCTCTCCGTAGCTCAGATCCATGGTCTTCCTCGCTGATTCCGATGCCCGGTCGGCGGGCCGGCGGGCCGCGGCCCGGGGACGGGAGATTAGATTCCCGAACTAGTTGAGTCCAGCGGTGTCCGACTTCCCCGAGGCCCCGACCTTCAACCCCGGGGCGCCGTTGGCCGATGTGATGCTCGGGCGCCAAGTACCCGGAACTGAGCTAAAAGACCGTGCTGCAGGGGGTCCGGCGGAATCGTCGCCGGCGGCTGCCGCGCGCCAGCCCGGACCAAGGGGATCATGAGCGGAAGTCTGATCGGAGCGATTCTGGCGGGTGTCGTCCTGACCCTCGTCGCCTTCGCCCACACGATCGGTCCGGCCCTCATGCTGGCGGCGATCACGCCCTTCGACGCGATCCCGTTCGCGCTCTTCGGAACCGCAGGCAACCTGATCACCTACGTGCCGGTGGTGATCTTCCTGATCAAGCTCAACCCCGCGCTCTGGGGCCAGGCCTTCCTCGGCACGCGGGTCCAGCAGGTGGTGGCACTCTTCGTCATTCTGCTGGTGATCTCGCACGTCCAGTCGGTCGGCGTCGACGACCGGGGGATCGGGGTGCTCTGGGACTGGCTGCGCAAGGTCACCCTCTTCCTGCTGATGGGCGTCTTCGCGTGGTCGCTGCGCGACGCGCGGCACCTGGCTCTCTTCGTCAAGGTGGGCGTCGTCTCGATGGCCGTCTTCGTCGTCCTGTCGGCACTGGACTTCTACCTGGGCATCCAGTTGCTCCCGGTGAAGGCGGGGTTGCTCGAAGGCGCAGCGCTGGACATCGGCTTCGAGTCGTACCGGGCCACCCAGTGGCGCTTCACGGGACCCGGCTTCCCCGTCAACCGCTTCTCCAACTACCTGCTCCTCACGATCTTCCTGGCGCTCGGCTGGTTGATGTCGGAGCGCTCGACCTTCCAACGCGCCATCGCACTGGCCAGTACCCTCGTCCTCGTCGTGGGCGAGCTGCTGACGGTCACGCGGTCGGGGATCCTCGGCATGGGCGTGGGCGTGCTGGTCGTGATGCAGATGGTGTTCCGCTTCCGACCGGCCCAGATCATCGGCCTGGTGCTGATCGGCGGGGCCTTCGGAGCCGCCACCTGGTACGTGCTCGGGGTTACCTCGGGCACCGAGGTGCTGGCGACCCGCTTCGACCCGGCCAACGTCGAGCACGGGCTCGGTGGTCGCATCAATCGGGTGCTCGCCGCCTTCCAGATCTGGGCCTCCCACCCGTTCCTGGGGACGGGCTGGGGGATGTTCCAGTTCCACTCCATCCACTACGTGTCTCACGGCGGACTGGGTGCGCACAACGGCTATACGAACGTCCTGGCCGAAGCCGGGCTGATCGGGTTCGTGCCCCTGATGATCGTCACCGTCGTGGTCTTGCGGCGCTATCTCGGGTCGGTGAAGGAGCTCTCCGCAGCACACGAGTTCTGGCGACCGTTCTTCCTGGCCGGGCTCATCGCGCAGCTGACCACCAACGTCTTCAACGACTATCTGTGGGAACGCTATCTCTGGGTCAATTTCGCCTTCGCGGCCGTGCTGGAGATGCTGGTGCACGCGGAGCGCGCACGGATCGCACGGCAGAACCTGGAGCAGATCCGGGGAATGACGGCCTGGTCCGGCGCAGACCCTTCCTCTTCGACGGAGCCCTCCCCTTCGCCCGAGCCCTCCCCTCCGGCACCGGTCCGGTCTTGAGGGTCCGCAGCCGCCCTCGCGCGCACGGCTCCCTCCCCGGCCCCTCTGCCACCCGATGAGCCGCCTCCTCGTCGTCAGCCGCTACTCGGACGAGCACTTCGTGAATGCCGACTACACCTTCGTCCACCACCAGGTGAAGTGCCTGCAGTCCTTCTTCGACGAGATCACCGTCGTGGCGCCGATCCCCTGGTTCCCCGAGTGGATGCGTCCGATCGGCCGCGTGTGGGAGAAGCTGCGACTGCGCATGTTGTGTCGCGACTACGACTTCGGACGGGTCCGGGTCCGCTTCGCGCCCTTCCCCCCCTGGGCCGGGCGGGTGCCGGGTAGCGACCGGGTCCGCGGCGTCTACCCGGCCGTCCTCCGGACCATCGCAAGGCACGACATCCAGTTCGACCTGGTCCACTCGCACATGAGCCTGCAGTTCGGATGGCACGGCCTGCAGGTCGCGCGCCGCCATGGCGTGCCCTCGGTCCTCACGGTGCACGACAACCACGACGGCCTGATGCCCGTCCTGCGGGCCGGTCGTTGGGACCTGCTGGAAGCCCTGCGCGAGAGCGACGCGCTCATCCGGGTCAGCCCGAACGACATCGACGAGATCCGCGAGACGTCGGGAAGCCAACGCCCGATCCACTACATCCCGAACGGCTTCGACTTCGACCGGGTCCCCGCCCGCTCCCGCGAGGAGGAGCGCGGCGCCCTCGGGCTCCCCGGGGACCGCAAGATCTTCGTGTCGGTGGCGCGCTGGGTCGAGCGCAAGGACCCGCTGATCCTGCTCGAAGCCCTGTCGCGGCTGCCGGCGCCACGGCCCCTGCTCCTGCTGCTGGGCGAGGACGTCTCCGAGGGACGCATCGGGAGGCGGATCCGCGAGCTCGGCCTCGAGCAGGAGGTGCGCCCGCTCGGTCAGCGCCCGCCCGAGCAGATCCTCCGTTACATGCGCGCCAGCGACGCCGTCGTCCTCTACAGCCACTCGGAGGGGAACCCGACGGTGATGTTCGAGGCCCTGGGGTGCGGGCGACCCTACATCGGATCCGACGTCGGAGGCGTCAACGCGGTGCTCGTCGACGAGCGCCTCGGCCTGTACGGCCCGCCCCGGGACGCGTCGCGCCTGACCGAGCTGATGGAACGCGCACTCCGGACCGACTGGGACGAGGACTTCATCCGGGACCACGCGCGCCAGTACACCTGGGAGAACATCGCGAAGCGGATCCACGACGAGGTGCTCGCACCGCTGCTGGCTCGCTGAAGCGCCCGTTCAAGCCTTGCGGGGCCGCGCGTCCAGACCGTGGAAGGCCGTCGCGAGCAGGCGCTCCTGCTCCTCCAGGTGGAGCCTGCGGGAGCCCGTCGCCGGACTGGCGGCACGTGGACGCCCCGCGTAGCCCAGCTTCTGGGACGGCGCGATCAGGTCCTGGAGCCGCTCGCGAACGAAGCTCCAGGCCCCCATGTTCGAAGGCTCTTCCTGGACCCAGATCACGCTGTCGGCCCGATCGTAGGCATGGAGGACCCGCTGGAGTCGCTCGCCCGCCCAGGGATAGAGCTGCTCGACGCGCACCACCGCCACCCCGTTCGCGCCGAGCGCCTCGCGTCGCTCGACGATCTCGTAGTAGATCTTGCCGCTGCACAGCAGCACCCGTTCCACCGAGCGCGGGTCGGATCGCAGCAGCGGGTCGTCGAGCACCGTCTCGAAGCGGCCCTCGGTGAAGTGCTCCACCCGTGAGGTCGCCCGAGGCGAGCGCAGCAGGCTCTTGGGCGTCAGGATGACGAGCGGCGCCCGATAGACCCGGCGCATCTGGCGGCGCAGCACGTGGAAGTACTGGGCGGGGTTCGTGCAGTTGACCACCTGCAGGCCGTCCTCCGAGCAGATCTGCAGGAAGCGCTCCACTCGTGCGCTCGAGTGCTCCGGTCCCTGCCCCTCGAATCCGTGGGGGAGCAGCATGACGAGGCCGCTCATCCGGCCCCACTTCACGTGCGCGGAGGTGATGAACTGGTCGATGATCACCTGTGCGCCGTTCACGAAGTCGCCGAACTGCGCCTCCCACAAGGTGAGGGTCGACGGGTCGGAGAGGCTGTAGCCGTACTCGAAGCCCAGCACGGCCGCCTCGGAGAGCAGACTGTCGTAGACCTCGAAGCGCGCCTGGGTGCGCGAGAGGTGATCGAGCGACGCGTACTCCTCGCCGCTGGTCTGGTCGACGAGGACCGCGTGCCGCTGCGAGAAGGTCCCCCGTGAGCTGTCCTGCCCCGAAAGCCGGATGGGGGTGCCCTCGAGCAGCAGGCTCCCGAAGGCGAGTGCCTCGCCGAAGGCCCAGTCGATCGGGAGGTCTTCCGCGATCGACTTGCGGCGACGCTCGACAAAGGGCCGCAGCTTCCGGTGCAGGTCGAAGCCGGGCGGGACACTGCCCAGCCGGCTGGCGATCTCGGACAGCCGGTCCACCGGGACGCCGGTGTTCGAGAGCTCTTCGTCGGGACGACGTCGCGAGTAGCCCGTCCAGGGGCCGAGGGGCTCGTAGGGCTCCGACGGCTCCGGCGGTCCGGCGTGGATCAGCTCGAGTGCCTGGGCGAGCTCCTCGCCGTGGCGTCTCTCGATCTCGTCCGCCTCTTCGCGGGACAGGACGGCCGACTCCACCAGCTGGTCGGCGTAGATCGATCGAACCGACGCACGCTTGCCGATCTTCGCGTAGAGGCGGGGCTGCGTATAGCTGGGCTCGTCGCCCTCGTTGTGTCCGTGGCGGCGATAGCAGAAGAGGTCGATCACCACGTCGTCGCCGAAGCGGGCGCGATAGGCCATCGCGAGCAGGGCCGTGTGGACCACGGCATCGACGTCGTCCCCGTTCACGTGGAAGACCGGGACCTGGATCATCTTCGCCACGTCACTGCAGTAGAGGGTCGAGCGAGCCTCCACGGGAGTCGTGGTGAAGCCGATCTGATTGTTGACGATCACGTGGAAGGTGCCGCCGGTCGAATAGCCCCGCAGCTGGGAGAGATTCAGGGTCTCGGCGACGATGCCCTGGCCGGCGAAGGCGGCGTCTCCGTGCAGCACCACCGGTACGACGCAGGTGCCTTCCTCGTCTCCCGCCTGTACCTGCTTGGCCTTGGTGCGACCGGCCACCACCGGGTCGACGGCCTCGAGGTGCGACGGGTTCGAGGTGAGGGTGAGGTGGACGAGCTCGCCCGTGGCGACGCGCCGGTCACTCGAGAAGCCCTTGTGGTACTTGACGTCGCCGGATCCGTAGGGAGCGTCCTGCTCCGGCACGTCCTCGAACTCGCCGAAGATGGCCTCGTAGGACTTGCCGAGAACGTTGGAGAGGATGTTCAAGCGCCCGCGGTGGGCGGTGCCGAACACGATCTCCTGGATGCCGAAGGCGGGCGCCGACTCGACCACGGCGTCGAGCAGGGCGATCAGGCTCTCGGCCCCTTCGAGCGAGAAGCGCTTCTGGCCCAGGAACTTGGTGTGGAGGAAGCGCTCGAAGAGCCCCGCCTGGGAGAGCTTCTCGAGGGTGCGACGTTGCAGCTCCGGGCCCGGATGCGGCTGGTTGGCGTCGGCCTCCATCCGCTCGCGCAGCCACGCCTTGCGACCGGGGTCCTGCACGTGGGTGTACTCGACGCCGATCGAGCCGCAGTAGGTCGCCCGGAGGCGGTCGACGATCTCTCGCAGGGTCTGACGGGGGGGCCCTGGCAGATCGAGGGCCGGGAAGCTCCGCTCCCAGTCCGCCTCGTCGAAGCCCAGCTGTGCCGGGTCCAGCTCGGGGAACCAGCTCGGGTTGCCGCCGAGCGGGTCGCTCCGCGCGATGCGATGACCGCGCGCGCGGTGGGCGTGGATCAGGCGCTCGACCCGGACCGCATCCAGCGCGTCGGAAGACGACACAGCCGGCGATGCCGCCGTCCCCGGAGCCGCCGGCGTGCCGGGGTCCCGGGCCGGCAGCTCGGGCGCAGCTCCGGGCGGATCGTCGCGGAATCGGTCGGCCCAGGCGCGGTCGATCGAGGCGGGGTCGGCGCGGAAACGCTCCTCCAGCTCGGCAACGAAGCCCGCATTCATCCCGTAGCGAGCGAGATCCTCGGCAGCTGCATCCCGCTTCGAGCGGCCCATCCGGCGTACTCCCCGATCCGACTCTGTCTGAATCGGCGGGAAGCCCGCGTCTCCTGAGCCTTTGCTGCGAAGAGTTGCCGGTCGAGCGAACTCACGACCGGGACCTGGAATCCCGGCTAGGGCGAGGGGGCCAGGATGGCCAGCAGCACGAGCCGCTCGTCTCCGTCGTTGCGGGCGCCATGGGGAACTCCCTCGGGCGCCACCAGCATCATGCCCGGTCCGACCTCGATCTCGCGGTCCTCGAGCAGGAAGACGCCGTTTCCCGAGAGCACCTGGTAGACCTTGTCCATCCCGGCGTGCGCGTGAAGCTTGTGCTCCTGGCCGGGCTCGAAGCAGTTCAGACCCACCAGGATCCGCGACGACTCGAAGATCGTCGCCTTTCCCATCTTGTCGGGCTTGAAGACCGCGTGCTCTTCGGGTCGCAAGGCTTCGGGGTGCTTCACGGCGCTTCCTCCTGGGGACTCGCGAGAATAGCGTGCGGTATCGTCCCGGCCGTGGACTACGGCGACTCCCTGCGTCAGCACTGCGAGCGGAACCTCGCCCACTTCGAACGCCGCGACCACGCTTCGTCACCCGACCATGACGCCCTGACGCGCGCGGCCGTGGCGATCGTCATCCTCCCGGACGACGCGGGCCGCGGCTGCTTCGTGCTCACCCGGAGGGCATCCCGCCTGAAGGACCACCCGGGCCAGTGGGCACTTCCCGGCGGCCGACTCGACCCGAACGAGAGCGAGAGCGAGGCGGCGCTGCGGGAGTGCCGCGAGGAGGTCGACCTCGACCTGCCCGCCGCGAACGTGATCGGGCTGCTGGACGACTACCCGACGCGCTCGGGCTTCGTGATCACGCCGGTGGTGGTCTGGGGCCACGCCGACAGCGAGATGACCGCGAATCCCGAGGAGGTGGCGCGGATCTACCGGGTCCCCCTGCGAGATCTCGACCACCCGGAGCTTCCCCGGCTGCGCCGCATCCCGGAGAGCGACCGTCCCGTGATCAGCGTCCCGCTGCTGGACACCGACATCCACGCGCCCACGGCAGCCATCCTCTACCAGCTTCGAGAGGTCGTGATGTACGGACGCAGCACCCGCGTCGACGGCTACGAGCAGCCGACCTGGGCCTGGCGCTGACGAAGGGCTAGCGCCGGGTGCCGTCGCCCAGGTGCATCAGTGGGAGCGGCTGGGTGCTGTTCGAGTCCATGAAGTAGAGCTTCGAAGCCGGGTCCTTCGACATCTGCTTCAGCGCCTCGAGCGACTGCAGCTGGATGTAGGCGGGATTCTTCGCGACCGCGTCGTTGATGAGCCGGATCTCGTCGGCCTTCGCCTTGGCGAGAACGCGGACCTGCTCGGCCTCCAGCCGTGCCGCCTCGAGCTTCGCATTCGACTCGGCGACCTTCTGCTGCTGCTCCTGGCGGAAGCGCTCCAGCTCGGCCTTCTGTCGCTCGACCGCCTGCTCCCGCTCCTTCTTCTGCTCGATCGCTTGAGAGAGCACCGTCGGCAGGTTGATGTCGCGAATGAGCACGTTCTGGATGACGATGCCCTTGGGCTCCAGGTGCTCCTGCATCCGCGTCTCGAGACCGGTCTCGAGACGTTCGCGCGTCTCTTCCAGGAAGAAGTCCTCGGCCCGCGCGATCTTGGACCCCTCCTCCCGCACCAGGGAGCGCAGGAAGGGAATCATGTGCACGGCCACGACGCGCTGGACGTCACCGGTCTCGCGCAGGATCTCGGGAGCCTTCGCAGCCGAGATCCGGTACTGCACGCTGATGTCGACCTTGGTCTGCAGCTGGTCCCGGGTCGGGACCTGGGCGGTCTCCTTCAGGGTCTGCTGGCGGACGTCGAAGAGCACCCACTGGTAGAAGGGATTCACCGGGAACTGCAGGCCTTCCGGGTAGGCGACGTCCTGCGCCTCCCCGAAGAGGGTCGCGACGCCGACGTGTCCCACCGGGACCGTCTTCACGAAGCGACCGCCGAAGACCAGCACGATCATCACTGCGACGCCGATTACGCCGAGTCTCGCGTTCATGGAAGCCCCCCACCCCTTGTCTCTCTGGCCCGTCGGGCCGTTCCGGCCCGTTCCCCGAGCTGCGTCTGCGGGCACCCTCGATCGGGTCGATGGGTTGCCGCGCCCGAGGACTCTAGCAGGCCCACCGGGGGAATCGGAGCGTCAGACGCTCCGCGTGGAGCCGATTCGCTCACCCTGGCGCAACGCCGTTCCCGGGGCGGGCATCTGCAGCTCGAGGGAGCCCGGCGCCGCAACGAGCACGAGGGTCGACCCGAACTCGAAGCGACCCCACTCCTCGCCCTTGGTGAAACGGCGCGGAGAGGTGTACTGCCGGTGGGTCGGACGCTCAGCACCACGATTCGTGACGAGGTCGTCGAACTCCACCTTGACGCAACCGACCATCGTGGCCCCGACCGCGACCAGGCAGAGCGGCGGGGCACCCGTCGCGCCCGCGAGCCGCATCCAGGCGCAGATGCGCTCGTTCTCGGCGAACAGGCCGTCGACGCCCCGCAGGCCGATGGAGTTGACGGGCCACAGGGTCCCGGGCTGGTGGCTGGCGGCGACCACCTCCACGTCGCACGGCGCATGGAAGCGGTGGTAGTCGCGGGGCGAGAGGTAGAAGGTCGCGAAGCAGCCCCCCTCCAGACGGCGGGCGGCCTCGTCGTCACCGAGCAGCTGGGCGAGCGAGTAGGGTCTGCCCTTCAGCTGGAGCAGGCTCCCGCCCTCGATCCGTCCCGACGCCCCCCAGGCACCGTCGCACGGCGCGACGAAGGCATCTGCTCCGGCGTCCACGGGGCGCGCGCCGTCCCGCAGGCGACGCACGAAGAAGTCCTGGAAGGTCTCGAAGGACTCGACGGGGTCGCGCATCTCGCCGAAGTCGACCCCGACGGCGCGTCCGAAGCCTCGGATCATCAGCCGAAGCACGGGACGGGGCAGGCGCTGCCGCGCCACGCGCCCGGCCAGGCGCGACAACGCTCGCACGGGGAGACCCCGGATCCCGGCGATGGCCACGCGTACTCCGAGCTCGCCCGCCATGCGAGGACCCTAGCGCGGAGCGCAGCCCCCGCAGGCCGGCGATGCTAAGCTCGCCAGAGCGAGACCAGGGGGATCCCGCGTATGGCTACGGCCCAGCTCGTCGTGACCGTCGTCGCCCGCGACCAGCCGGGTATCGTCGAGGCGCTCTCGGCGACCGCGACCGAGCACGGAGCCAACTGGCTCGGAAGTCGCATGGCGCGCCTGGCGGGAGAGTTCGCGGGCATCGTGGAGCTCTCCGTGCCGAGCGGTCGCGCCGACGCGCTGCGCGAAGCCCTCTCGGCACTCGAGGAGCGGGGGCTGCGTGTGGTGGTCCAGCGCTCCGACGACGCCGAGCTCGAGCCTGCGCGCGAAGACGCCCTGCGGCTCGAGGTCGTCGGAAACGACCGCCCGGGCATCGTCCGCGAGATCTCGCAGGGCCTCGCCCGTCGCGGCGTCAACGTCCTCGAGTTGGAGACGCGCTGCGAGAGCGCGGCGATGTCGGGGGAGATCCTCTTTCGCGCCACCGCCTCCCTGGTGCTGCCGTCCGAGCTCGACGCCGGGGCACTCGCCGAAGAGCTCGAGAAGATCGCCGACGACCTGATGGTCGACCTCGGTCGACACGAGGAGTAGGCGCGAGCGCCGCCCGGGTGGTGCGACGCGGGAAGGTGTTCCGTAAGCTCCGCCCCGTCCACTCCACGGGAACGGAGGAAGCCCGATGATGCGTGCTTTGCGAGTCGCGGCGCTCGCCGCAACGATGGTCCTGCTGCTGGCCCCCGGTGCGGGTGCCCGAAACGACGTCGTCCAGATCACCGTGGACTACGTGAAGAACAACTCCGACCAGAGCCGCGTGCTGCAGAACGTCTCATGGCACATGAACGGCGAGCGGCACCGCGCTGTGGCAAAGCGCTACAACCTGGCCGCGACCACGAAGAGCACCAACAAGGCCTTCAAGAGCGACGAGGCCGCCTGCTCGCGCGCCTTCCTCTCGGCGATCATCCAGCTGCAGACCGCCGCAAGAAATCTCGGTGCCGACGGTGTCGTCGACATCAAGTCACAGGCCGCGGGACAGACGCACGAGACCAAGGACACTTTCGCGTGCACGGCAGGCACGATCATCGCGCGCGTGTCCCTGACCGGGGTCCCGGTCAAGTTCAAGTAGCGCCTTCGAGTCGCCGGGTCTCCCTAGCGGACGGCGCCGCTCTCCACGAGCCGATCGATCTCGGCTGCCTCGAAGCCGGACTCCGTCAGCACCTGTCGGGTGTGCTCCCCGATGTGCGGCGCGGGAAGCGACAGCTGCGGCTCCGTGCGGCTGAAGCGGGGTGCCGGGGCCGCCTGCACGGCGCCGTTCACGTCGAGGAAGGTGCCCCGGGCGCGGTTGTGCGGGTGATCGGGCGCCTCGCCCATCGACAGGACCGGCGCGAAGCACACGTCGCTGCCTTCCATGATCTCGCACCACTCGTCGCGGGTGCGTGACTGGAAGACCGCGGTCAGTCGCTCGTGCATCTTCGGCCACTGGCTCATGTCGTTCTGGGCCGGCAGGTCCTCTCCGGCGAGTCCGCTCTTCTCGATCAGCTCCGCGTAGAACTGCGGCTCGATCGAGCCGACCGAGACGTGCTTGCCGTCCTTGGTCTCGTAGACGTCGTAGAAGTGCGCGCCCGTGTCGAGCAGATTCGTGCCGCGCTCGTCCCGCCAGATCCCCATGGCTCGCATGCCGTACATCATCTGCATCAGCGCGGCGGCACCGTCCACCATCGCGCAGTCGATGACCTGTCCCTTGCCGGAACGGGCCGTCTCCACCAGCGCACAGGCCACGCCGAAGGCCATCAGCATGCCGCCGCCGCCGAAGTCTCCCACCAGGTTCAGGGGCGGCAGCGGGCGCTCGTCCTTGCGTCCGATGTGGTCCAGCACGCCGGCGAGCGAGATGTAGTTGATGTCGTGACCGGCGGCCTGGGCCATGGGACCCTCCTGACCCCAGCCGGTCATGCGCCCGAAGACGAGCCTCGGGTTGCGGGCCAGACAGGTGTCGGGCCCGAGGCCCAGGCGCTCCATGACGCCGGGGCGGAAGCCCTCGACCAGCGCGTCGGCCTGCTCGACCAGACGCAGCACCGTCTCCACGGCATCCGGGTTCTTGAGATCGACGGCGAGGCTCTTGCGCCCGCGACTCAGGGGGTCCTTGGGGGGCGCTGCGGGCGCCTCGTCGCGCACGCGATTCGCCCGGTCGATGCGAATCACCTCCGCACCCATGTCCGCCAGCATCATCGCGGCGAAGGGCCCGGGACCGATCCCTGCGATCTCCAGCACCTTCACACCTTCGAGGGGTCCCATTCGTGCTCCTTTCCAGTCGGATCCGGTCGACAGCTGCCCGCCCTCGCTCGGACTCGACGCGCTCGCGAGTCGCGGGTAGCGGGCCGCCGAGCATATCCGAGCCCCGGCCGGGCTGCCGGGGCCGCACAGCGACCCCTCTCGCGCGGCTTCAGCCTCCCGCGCCCTCGATCATCCCGCCCTCGCGCTCCGAGAGCTCGCGTCGCATCACCCGCACCTTGTCGGCCGTCTCGAAGAGCGCCCGCAGCTGGCAGTGCTCGATCGTCGCGTCGACCACGGCCGCGATGTCGCGCATGAAGTAGTCCTCGAGCTGCGACATGCGGAAGCGCGCGAAGTGACGCCCGGTCTCCCCCGAAGTCCAGAGATGGGCGAAGAGCCCGATCGCGTCGCGCACCAGTTCGCCTTCGGCCGGCGCGTTGGCGTGGATCAGCGAGGTCATGCCGTCGAGCACCTTCATGGCCCCCAGCATCTCGCCCCGGTGGATCGCCGCGCGCCCCACCTCGAAGAGGGCCTGGCTGCGCGCCATGGTGAGCGCCCGGTCCTTGCCGCGCGACCATCCGAGCGACTGGGTGATCGTCTGCGTGACGGCTGGATTGCCCATTCCGATCGACTCGATCCCGAGCACGCTCATCCCGTGGATGGAGCTCGAGGCGTCGATATGCCCGCTCCCGGCCGGATCGAAGGCGCGGACCGCCCGACGCAGGACCGCCAACGCCGGTGCCACCAGCTGCACGCGGCCCGCCCCCCGCGCCTCCACGACGATGGTGACCACCCCGTCGATCAGGTCGGTGAGCGCGTCGCCGGCGTAGCGGGGATGCTCGCAGACCCGTTCCGAGAGCTCGCGCAGCGCAACGAGGGTCGAGAGCTTCTCGCGGGCCGGCTCGCTGCGGCGGCCGAACTCGACCAGGTCGTGCAGCGAGTCCTCGTGGAGCCTGCCCGTGAGCTCCAGCTCGCGGGCGGCCTCGTTCGCGAGCATGTTGATGATCGCGTCGCGTCGCCCGTAGCGACGCGGCGCGATGAAGGCCGTCACGACCGAGATCAGTGCGAGCAGTCCGAAGCCCACGCTCCAGACGGGGCCGTCGGACCAGACCCCGTAGCGGTGCACGACCACGGTGCCCGCAGCCACCGCCATCGCGATCACGATCGGCAGGCCCAGGTCCCGGGCCAGCATGCCGCGCCTCTTCTCGAGCACCCGCCGGATCTCGGCGGGCAGCGACTGCAACACGACCGCGGGGAGACCGATCAGCAGCACGAAGAAGGTCACGAGGGCGTCGAAGGGAATCTCGGAGACGCCCAGCGCCGGGGGGGTCATGATCCCCGCTGCTCGAGCAGCCGATCGATCAGGTCGCGCAGGATCGTGTCCGGCAGGTCGGCCCGCTTCTGCTGCACGACCTCGATGCCCAGCTCCTCCAGCAGGTGCAGGATCTCGGTGCGGCAATCCACCGAGAAGACGGCGACGCGCTTCGGGCTCATCCACGCCGGCGGTCCCGGCAGGCTGGAGCCCGCGGCCGGTCGCAGCAGCCATCGGAGCAGCTGCAGCCCGAGCTCGGCGTGGACCTTGTCCCGGCCGGCCTTGCGGTGGAGCTCCTTCCAGTAGGGATCGTCTCCGGGTGGCAGGCGAACGTCGACCACGACCGCGTCGAACTCCTCGGCGAGGATGTACTCCACCGCGGTAGTCAGATCTTCGGCCAGCACCAGCTCGATACGCCCGTCGTAGAGGACGGGACCGGACAGGTGCGAGAGCTCGGAACGAGCTCCGTCTTCGATCCACAGGGCTCGCGGTCGGGTCGGGGCCATCTTCGGGGACGTCTCTCCTACAGGACGCGGGCGTGCCGGCGGTCGCGCGTGCGGGTTCAGACCGCCAGCGGAATCGTCATCGTGACCCTCGTCAGGAAGGGCTGCCGATAGTAGTCCCGATGATCCGGGTCGGGCGACGAGACCCGCGCGGGCCGGCTGTCCATCGACAGCGAGCCCCGGTGCGCTTCGGCCACGCGCTTGCTGTCGGTGAGGCCGATACCCGTTCCCAGGCGCCCGCGGTCCTTCGATCGCTTCCCGCGATAGCCCATCTGGAAGACCATGCCGGCCTCGATCTCGACCTGCTCGACGGGTACGCCCCAGTTCTCGACTTCGACCCGAACCGCCTCGTCGTCGTTCGAGATCTCGATGGAGACCCAGGGCGCGTCGTGCCCCTCGCGCTTCCACGAGTACTTGATGGCGTTGTGGAGCAGGTTCGTGATGGCGCGCAGCAGGTCGCGCCGATTGGCGAAGACCTCCGCGTCCTCCGAACGGTTGCGGAACACGACCTCGACGCGGGCTGCCCGCGAGAACTCCGACAGGTGGGCGATCGCTTCGCGCACCACGGACGCCACCGTGAAGCGGGTGTTGGGGTCGTCGGTCCGGATCTCCGTGGTGATGAAGTCCCGCAGCGCCGCCAGGCTGGTGTCCATCTGTACGACGGCGGTGCGCGCGGCCGTGATGTCCATGAAGCAGGTGATCCGCTCGAGCTCCTCGGCGGCACGCAACGTATCGCGCACCTTCTCCTTGGGCATGTGACCCGGAGCGATCTCCCGGCAGGCGGCGAGCACCTCGCCGGTCACCGCGCGCAGCGCGGAGATGCGCATCTCCGGAACCGGGATCAGCTCCTCGAAGGACTCCAGGGTGGGGATCACGGCCTCGAGCTTCTCCCAACGCTCGGGCGCCAGGGCCTGGGCGCGACGTTCGGGATCGCCGGCTGCCACCAGCTTGCCGAGCGAGCCCGCGAGCCGCTCGGCGCGCCGCGCCATCTGGTCCTCGAGCGCCTCGGGGGCCGCTCCGTCCGGGTCCCCCTCGAGGCCGGGCTCAAGGGCACGGGCCGCAGCCAGCAGGGTCTGGTTGACCATCACCAGGGTGGAGGTGTTGGCGTGCAGGATCTGACCGATGTCGAAGGTCAGCTCGCGGACCGTCTCCTGCAGGGCATGGGTCCGCGCGGCCGCCTCGTGCTCCTCGGTCACGTCGACCATGCAACCCACGTAGAAGCCGTTCTGCTCCTGGTCCTCGTAGGGGATGGGCGCCAGGTGGTTCTCGACCCAGAGATCGCGATCGTCGACCCGGAAGTGGACCAGCATGCGCCGACCGCGCCCGGCGGCCTCCACGAGCCCGGGCCAGCTGGCGGGCTCGGCGAGGAAGTCGGGGATGCGCGCGGAGAGCCCGGCCTCTTCCGGCAGGCCCAGCATGCGGCGACCCTCCGCGTTCGCATAGGCGAGCCGACCCTCCCCGTCGGCGATGTAGATGCCCATGGGCAGGTCGATCAGGGGGCCGCTCTCGAGCTGCGAGAGAAGCCGGGGAAGCGTCTGGCGTCGGGGTCCGCCGGTGCTCATGCGAGGCTCGCCTCGGGGAGTCGCGTGGAAGCGGCCGATGATACGCTCTCCCGGCCCTGGATGCCCGGAGGTGGAGTGAGGGTCGCGGTTTTCGGAGCAGGCGCCGTCGGGCTCGGGCTGGCGAGCTTCCTCATCGATGGAGGCGCGCGCGTGCACCTCCATCTGCGCCGCCGGGAGGCAGCCGATGCGCTGGCCCGGCGCGGGCTGTCGCGAACAGGTGCCCTGGGAGATGCCACCGCGGCCCCGGGCAGCTTCGGCAGCGGGACGGCACTCGAGGAGATCGTCCGCTTCGCTCCGGACTTCGTGCTGGTGTGCACCAAGAGCCCGGATCGGGAACGCGTCGCCCGCGAGCTCGAGCGGATCGCTCCAGCGCTCCCCGGGGCGCCCCCACTGGTCCTGTGTCTCAACGGCTGGGGGGCGGCGGAACGGCTGACTCGCCGCATTCCGGCGGAGCAGGTCTTCAACGCCACCGTGACGACCGGCTTCCGGCGCCACGGAGACCACCGGGTCGAGGTCACGGTACACGGAGACGAGCTCCATCTGGGCAGCCTCTTCGGCGCCGACGCCACGCTGCTGACACCCCTCTGCGAGGCGCTCACCAAGGCCGGCCTGCCCAGTGCGGTGACGGCCGACATGGAGTCCGAGCTGTGGGCGAAGCTGCTCTACAACTGCGCGCTGAACCCACTGGCCGCGCTGCTCGGTGTCCCCTACGGCGCCCTGGCCGAGGACCCGGCCCGACGCGCGATCCTGGAGACGGTGGTCCGGGAGATCTTCGCCGTACTGGCCGCGACCGAGCGCACCACGCGCTGGGACTCCGCGGACGACTACCTCGCCTTCTTCTTCGCGGATCTGCTCCCCGCGACCCGGGACCACGAGTCGTCCATGCTGCAGGATCTGCGAGCCGGAAGGACGACGGAGATCGACGCGCTCTGCGGTGCCGTGGTGGAGCTGGGGAGGCAGTCCGGGGTCCAGACGCCCGTGAACGCGGCCCTGGCGGCGCTGGTTCGCGCCCGGCATCCCCTCCCCGCTTGACCGTTGCAGACCTTTTGGCTTTGATCCGGCCGAGCCTGGAGCCCCGGGAGATCGGCCATTCGCTGCTCGAATCGCAGAGTCGTCGTCACCGGACTCGGGGTGCTGTCGCCCGTCGGGCTCGGCACCGAAGCGACCTGGTCGGCGCTGCTCGCGGGACGCAGCGGCATCGGCCCGATCACGCGCTTCGACGCCACCGGCTACCCGGCCACCATCGCGGGGGAGGTCTCCGACTTCGACGCGAGCGCGCACTTCCCCCCCAAGGAGGCGCGCAAGCTCGATCGCTTCCAGCACTTCTCCCTGGTCGCGGCGCGTGAGGCCATGGCCGACGCGGCGCTCACACGCGACACCCTCGACGGCGATCGGACCGGCGTGCTGGTGGGCACGGGCCTGGGCGGCCTCGAGACCCTCGAGGCGACGGTCGACGTACTGCGGGCCAAGGGTCCGAGACGGGTGAATCCCTTCACGATCCCGAAGATCATCGCCAACCTGGCCTCCGGGCTGATCTCGATCGAGTTCGGCTGCCGCGGTCCGAACCTCGCCAGCGTGAGCGCCTGCTCGACCGGCGCCCACAGCATCGGCGACGCCGCCCGACTGATCGCGATGGGCGACGCCGATACGATGATCGCCGGAGGGGTCGAGTCGACCATCACCCCCATCTGCCTGGCCGGCTTCGCGGCCATGAAGGCGCTGTCGACCCGCAACGACGAGCCGACCCGCGCCAGCCGACCCTTCGACGCCGAGCGCGATGGCTTCGTGGCCGCCGAGGGCGCAGCGGTGCTCGTGCTCGAGCGGCTCGAGAACGCACAGGCACGCGGGGCGAAGATCTACGCCGAGGTCGCGGGCTACGGGCAATCCTCGGACGCGCACCACATCACCAGCCCCGACCCCGACGGCACGGGCGCGATGCTCTCCATGAAGAACGCGCTCGCCGACGCCGAGCTGTCGCCTCGCGACCTCCAGTACATCAACGCGCACGGGACCTCGACTCCCTTCAACGATGCGATCGAGACCCGCGCCATCAGGGGTGTCTTCGAGAGCCACGCGAACGATCTCTGGGTGAGCAGCACCAAGTCCTGCACGGGCCATCTGCTCGGCGCGGCCGGAGCCATCGAGGCGGCGGTGCTCGCACTCGCGATCGACCGCAACGAGGTCCCGCCCACCGCCAATCTCGAGAATCCGGATCCGGAGTGCGACCTCGACTACGTGCCGGAGAAGAGCCGCCAGAAGGAGATCCGCGCGGCCCTCTCCAACAGCTTCGGATTCGGCGGGACCAACGTGTCCCTGGCGTTCACCCGGGTCTAGGCAGCCATCGACGAGGCGGCGCCGTGCTCGATCGCGTCCTCAAGCGAGCGGTTCCGCGAGCGGTGGAGGGCGCGGTGCGGCCGCTCCACCCGCTGGCCGAGAGCCTCTGGGTACTGGATCGTGAGCTTCGGCACTTCGGGATCGCCCGACTGCCCTCCCGAAGCACGCTGATCCGTCTCGAGAGCGGGGGCCTGGCCGTGATCTCTCCACCCGCTCCGGACGACGCGACCCGGGAGGCCATCGACTCCCTCGGAGCCGTCGAGGCCGTGGTCGTCCCGAACCCCTTCCACTACCTATTCGCGCGGGACTTCCTGAGAGCCTACCCGGGAGCGACGCTGTACGGCGTCCCCGGGCTGGGCGCGCGGGTTCCGGAGCTCGACTTCGCACGCGATCTGGGACCGGACGCTCCAGGCGAGTGGCCGACCGAGATCGAGACGCTGGTCGTGGAGTCGCGGGGCAACCTGTCCGAGGCCCTGCTCTTCCACGAACCCTCCCGAAGCCTGATCGTGACGGACCTCGCGTTCAACCTGGTCCGCTATCCGCGGCGCTGGGACCGTCTCTTCTGGCAGGCGTCGGGCATGCCGGCGGGCTTCGGCCCGGGGCGGACCTCGCGCACCCTGCTGCTGGCCGACCGGAAGGCGGCCTCGCGGGCGCTGTCCCGGGCGGCGCGATGGCCCATGGAGCGGATCGTCGTCGCACACGGAGAGGTGATCGAGGCAGAGGCTGCAGCTCGCTTCCGCGACGCGTTCTCGGGCTTCGGTGTCGGCCCGCACGCGGTCTGACCGCCCGCTCAGCCCAGGACGCCCCGTTCCCGCAAGCGCGCGATCTCGCCCGGATCCAGCAGCTCGGCGAGGATCTCGTCGCTGTGCTCTCCATGCAGCGGCGGGGATCTGCGGATGGCGCCGGGCGTCCCGGAGAGCTTGACGGGCAGGCCGGTCGTCCGGAAGGTGCCGACCTCGGCGTGCGGAAGCTCGACCAGCATCTCGCGCGCCAGCACCTGCGGATCGGCGAAGACCTCCCCGACGTCGAGGACGGGACCGCAGGGCACGCCCGCCTGATTGACCCGCTCGACCCAATGTCCCCCCGGTCGACGACCGAGCTCGACCTCCATGGCCTCCGTCAAGGCGTCGCGGTTCTTCAGCCTCTCCAGGGGTCCGAGGAAGCGCGGGTCTTCGCACCAGTCCTCCCGGCCCAGCGCCGCGGCCAGCTTCTGCCACATGGCCTCGTTGCCGGCGGCGATGTTCAGGTAGCCGTCGCTCGCGCGGAAGCGCCCATAGGGTGCCGAGAGCGGGTGGTGCTGCCCGGCCGGACCCGGCACCGTGCCGCGCTCGAAGTACATGCCGGCGCCCCAGCTCAGGATGCCCACCATCGCCTCCAGCAGCGACGCCTCAACGACCTGGCCGCGCCCCGTGCGCTCGCGGGCCAGGAGCGCCAGCTGGATCCCCTGTGCGGCGAAGATGCCCGCGAGCAGGTCTCCGATGGCGATGCCCGCGCGCGTCGGGCCACTGTCCGCCGTTCCGGTCAGGCTCATGAAGCCGCTCATGCCCTGGGCGATCTGGTCGAAGCCGGGTCGGTCGCGGTAGGGCCCGGTCGAGCCGAAGCCCGAGATCCCGCAGTAGACGAGGCGCGGGTTGAGCCCCAGCAGCCGAGCGGAGCCGAGACCGAAGGCCTCCATGACGCCGGGTCGGAAGTTCTCGATCACGACGTCGTAGCTCGGGACGAGCTTCTCGAACACCTCGCGCCCGGCCTGCTGGCGCAGGTCGAGAACCAGCGAGCGCTTGTTGCGGTTGGCCGAGAGGAAGAAGTAGCTGTCCCGCTCCGCTCCCGGCGGTCGGAACTCGCGGCCCTTCGGAGACTCGATCTTGACGACGTCGGCCCCGTAGTCGCCGAGCATCATCGCGGCCCAGGGACCCGCCAGGTAGCGCGTGAGGTCGAGGACCCGAACGCCTTCGAGAGGCGCGGCCACGATCAGCGTCCCTTGAACTCGGGACGACGCTTTTCGAGGAAGGCGCGGACCCCCTCGCGATAGTCCTCGCTCGCGAAGCAGGCCTTCAGCCCCTCGCCCATGGCATCGTGGTCGCGACGGGCCGGCTCGAGGACGAGCTGACCGAAGATCTGCTTGGCGCTGCGCAGGGTGAGCGGAGCGTTCTCCGCGATCCCCTCGGCGATCTTGCGCACGCTGGCTTCGAGCTCCGCCTTGGGGAACACGTCGTTCACCAGCCCCATTCGCAGGGCCGCCCGGGCGTCGAAGCGACGCGCCGTGAAGAAGATCTCCTTGGCCGCCGGCAGTCCGACCGTGTGGACCAGCGCCTCCATGCCCGAAGGCGAGTAGCCGAGCCCCAGACGTGCGGCCGGAATCCCGAAGACCGCATCGTCGGACGCGTAGCGGACGTCGGCGGTCAGGGAGATCGCACAGCCCCCACCGATGCAGAAGCCGTGGATCATCGCGAGGACCGGCTTGCGGATGGTCGCGATGGCCGCGAAGGCCCGTGCATTCTGGACGTCGTAGTCCCGGGCCCGGTCTCCCGTTCGTTGCTGGCCGAACTCGGAGATGTCGGCCCCGGCCACGAAGGCCTCGTCGCCCTCGCCCCGCAGCACCACCACCCGAACCGAGTCGTCCTCGTCGAGCTCGCGCGCCGCATCGGGCATCGCGGCCCACATCTCGCTGGAGATGGCGTTCCGGCGCTGGGGCTGGTCGAACACGATCCAGCCGAGCTTGCCGTCCCGCTCGACCCGGATCCTTCCCTTCGACTCCGTGGTGGCTTCCGACATGGGGGGAGCTTATCACCGCACCGCGGACGCGGCGCCCGCGTCCGGGACCTCGCCCTGGACCCGGCTCAGCGCTTCGAGCAGTGCCCGAGCCTTGTCGAGGCTCTCCTGCCACTCCGCCGCGGGCCGTGAGTCGGCGACCACACCGCCACCCACATGCAGCCGCGCCCAGCCGTCGGCCACGATCAGGGTCCGGATGACCACCGCGAGATCGAGCCCGCCGCGCACGTCGAGGTAGCCGAGCCCACCCGAATAGATTCCGCGTCGGACCGGCTCGAGGCGATCGATGACCTGCATGGCGGCGCGCTTCGGCGCGCCGGTCATGGACCCCGGCGGGAAGCTCGCGCGCAGCAGATCGAGGCCGTCCCGGTCGTCGCGCAGGACACCGCTCACGGTGGAGACCATCTGGTGCACGGTCGCATAGGACTCGATGGCCATCAGCTCGGGCACCGCGACGCTTCCCAGCCGACAGACGCGCCCCAGGTCGTTCCGAACCAGATCGACGATCATGAGGTTCTCGGCCCGGTCCTTCTCGCTCTCGCGCAGCTCCCGCGCGAGCGCGCGATCGTCTTCGCAACCGACGCTTCGCGGTCGCGTCCCCTTGATGGGGCGGCTCTCGGCCCGGCCCTCCCCGTCCACGCGCAGGAAGCGCTCGGGCGAGCTCGAGAGCACGCTCGCATCCGGCAGCTCCAGGTAGGCGGCGAAGGGCGCCGGGTTCAGCGCTCGCAGCACCTGGTAGAGAGCGAGCGGATCCGCGGCCGGCAGGGGGAGATCCATGCGGTGACACAGGTTGACCTGGTAGACGTTGCCGCGGGCGATCTCCGACTGGATCTCTGCCACCGCTCCCGCGTGCCGGGCCGCGTCGAAGTGCGCCCGCAGGCCCGGAGGCGCGGAGCCCTGCGCGGCGGCGGCGGCAGGGCGCTCGGGGGCGCGCGCCGGGACGCAGTCGGGCGCATCCCCCACGCGAGCGACCAGGCCGGCGCAGGCCGTTTCCGCCCGCGCCGCGGCGGCGGGCGGATCGACGTCGAATCCGAGCCCGATCCCCCAGGCCCGGCCCTCGACGTGGTCGATCGCGAGCAACCGGTCGACCAGCAGCAGACTCAGGTCCGGCATCCCGAGGTCGTCCTCGGCCTGCAACGCGAGCGACTCGGTCCGCTCTCCCAGCTCGTAGCCGAAGCAGCCGACCGCCCCTCCCACGAAGGGGACGGGACAACGCGCCGCGCCGTCCTGCCGGACCGGCGCCGGCGGCAGGAG
>JANQSB010000598.1 GCA_028284295.1 Myxococcota bacterium
TGTTTCCGCTCTTCGCGGTCTACCAGCTCGGGATCCTGTTCGGCGGCGCCGGGCGCAACGGGGCGGACTTCGTCACGAGCCTGTTGATCCGGCTCTGCGACTGGGATCGGGGGCGCTACGGGCTGCTCCTGCTCGCCCTGGTGGTGGGCTACGGGCTGCTGCTGGTCGCCCTTCGCCGCTCGGGTCGCTTCCACCCGCGTGCCTTCGCGCCGGTGCTCGTCGAATCGTCCCTGCTGGCGCTCTGCATGGGCTCGCTGATCCTGCTCGTCATCCACAACGTGCTCTACTTCCTGCCGGGGCTCGGCCCAGGCCTCGGCGCAGGCGAGACCCCGGGCTTCCTCGGCATCCTGGTGCTGTCGGCGGGCGCGGGCCTGCACGAGGAGCTGATCTTCCGGGCGGGTCTGCTGGCGGGCATCACGGCCCTGGTGTCGCGGCGAGCCGGGGCGGGCGTCGCGTTCGGGGTGGCGCTGTCGATCTCCTCGCTGGCGTTCGCCTGGGCCCATCACCTGGGACCGGGCGGCGAGGCCTTCACGACCGTCGCCTTCGTCTATCGCTTCCTGGCCGGTTGCTACTTCGGCATCGTGTACTGGCTGCGCGGCTTCGCCGTTGCCGCCTGGACGCACGCGCTCTACGACGTCTACGTGCTCGCGTTCGCTTGAATCGCATTCTGCGGGGACCCGCGGGGCCGGCCATTCCGAACGGCGCCGCGGAGACCGGTGTCGTAGTCCCCGGCCCCCTTGCGGGGCGGGATTTCGGGCTATCGTTCGGCCCCCGCAAGGACGGGGGGTTCGCGGCGGACATGCCCGGCGGACCAGGGGGAAAGGAAGAACGATGACTCCGACGAAGACGATGATGGGCACGAAGATCCTCGACGCGCGCGTCGCGGTGGCGCTCCTGTGCGCGGTCGCGCTGCTGCTGCCTGCCACCGGCGCGCTCGCCGCCAAGAAGGGCAAGCGATACGGCCTCGAGGGCCGCGTGCTCGAGTACGACCAGTCGAAGAACGTGCTGAAGGTCAAGGTGGTCAAGACCAAGGTGAGCGGCGGCGCGGGCACCGGCCGGGTGGCGGGCAAGCCTGCTCCCAAGAGCATCAAGCGAGGCTCGGACATCGAGTTCGCGGTCGTGCCCGAAGGCAGCGTGCTCAAGCGCACGGTCATCAAGAACCTGAACGGTGGCGGCCTCGACACCACCGGCACCAAGGAAGGCTTCCTGAAGGCGCTCGACCTCGTGCCCAAGGACAAGAACGTGATCTTCTCCTTCGAGAAGGCGAAGGCCAAGGACGGTCCGAAGTGGGACCTCCGCATCATCCAGCTGCGGATGACCGAGGAAGAGGCCGAGGCCCGGCTGAAGAAGATGGAAGAGGAAGCCGAGGCGCGAGACCGGGCAGAGGCTGCCAAGGGCGGCGGCTGAGAAGCGCGGGCCGTGGTCCGCGAGCCCGGTGCGACTGGCCGGAATGCCGCGGCCGTGGGCGCCGCCTGGGCGATCGCGATCGGCTTCGCGGCGCTCTTCGCGGCTGGGCCGGCCTTCCGCGCGTCCGCCCGGTCGCCGGAGGAGCGCCGGGTGAGCATGGTCGAGGCGCAGATCGCGGCCCGCGGCGTGCGCGACGAGCGCGTGCTCGCCGCCATGCGTGACACGCCGCGGCACCTCTTCGTGCCCGAGAGCCTGCGCGATCGCGCCTACGAGGATCGGCCGCTTCCGATCGGGAGCCGGCAGACGATCTCACAGCCCTACATCGTCGCCTTCATGACCGAGCAGCTTCGCCCCGAGCCCGGCGACAGGATGCTCGAGATCGGAACCGGCTCCGGCTATCAGGCGGCCGTGCTGTCGCGCCTCGTAAAGGAGCTGATCAGCATCGAGATCCTTCCGGAGCTGGCCGAGGGAGCCCGGCAGGCGCTCCAGCGTGACGGTCGCACGAACGTCGAGGTGATCGTCGGAGACGGCTATCGCGGCCTTCCGGACCGGGCGCCCTTCGACGGCATCGTCGTGACGGCTGCCCCGCCCGAGGTGCCGGAGCCCCTGGTCGAGCAGCTGGCGGTCGGCGGACGCATGGTGGTCCCGGTCGGGACCTTCTCGCAGGAGCTGCTGGTGATCGAGCGCACGAAGGAGGGGGTCACCCGCCGGCCGGTGTTGCCGGTGCGCTTCGTGCCCATGACCGGTGAGGCGCAGAATCGTTAGACTTCGCGGTCCTCATGGACTTCGGATTCTCGGAAGAGCAGGACCTCCTGCGTCAGCAGGTGCGCAAGTTCCTCGACGACAACTGCCCCCTCGAACGGGTTCGGGAGATCGCCGAGACGCCCGCGGGCTATGCCCCGGAGCAGTGGAAGCAGCTGGGCGAGCTCGGATTCCTGGGACTCGTGCTGCCCGAGGAGTACGGCGGAGCCGGGCTCGGCTGGGTGGACCTCGTGGTGCTGCTGGAGGAGACGGGTCGCTCGCTCTTCCCCTCGCCGCTCGTCTCGACGACCCTGGCCGGCGCGCTGCTGTGCGAGGCCGGGAACGACGCCCAGAAGAAGCGCTGGCTGCCAGGCCTGGCCGAGGGCAGCCTGATCGGCACGGTGGCGGTGCTCGAGGAGAGCGACTGCGGCAGCCCGGAGGGCATCCGGCTGCGCGGCGAGCCGGATGGCGACGGCTTCGTGCTGCGTGGCGAGAAGCACTTCGTGGTGGACGCCGGCCAGGCGCAGCTCTTCGTGATCGCCTTCCGGACGGGCGACGGTCCCGATGCCCTGAGCCTGGGGCTGGTCGAGAGCACGGCGCCGGGGGTGCGCGTGGAGGAGACCCGGCCCCTGGACCGCACCAAGCGGGTCGGCACGCTGCACCTCGATGGCGTTCGCATCGGGGCCGACGCCTTGCTGGGCCCCGCCGGTGGTGCCGCCGCCGCGCTGGCGGCGCACATGGACCGGGGCGCCGTGGCCGTCACCGCCGAGGCGCTCGGCAGCATCGAAGGGGTCCTCGACCTGACGGTGCAGTTCGCCAAGGACCGCATCCAGTTCGGGCAGCCGATCGGTCACTTCCAGGGGGTCAAGCACCCGCTCGCGGAGATCTACGTCGACGTCGAGTGCCTGAAATCGCTGTGCTGGTATGCGGCCTGGGCGCTCGACGACAGCCCCGAAGAGGTCCCGCAGGCCGCCTCGGAGGCCAAGGCCTTCGGCGCCGTCGCGATCACCCGCGCGGGGATCGACGCCATCCAGCTGCACGGCGCCGTCGGCTACACCGAGGAGTACGACGTGCAGCTCTACCTCAAGCGGTCGAAGTGGAGCCGCCCCCTCTATGGCGACGAAGACCACCATCACGATCGCCTCGCCGAGCTCGGAGGCTACTGATGGACTTCCACTTCACCGAAGCCGAGCAGGCCTTCCGCGCGGAGGTGCGCGCCTTCCTGGACGAGCACCTGCCCGAGAACGATCCGCCCACCGAGACCGAGATCGAGCGCTGGAACCACGCGCTCGGTGAGAAGGGCTGGCTGGGCTTCCACTGGCCCAAGGAGCACGGGGGCTACGGGGGCACCCTGATCGAGCAGTTCATCCTGAAGGAGGAGTGCTCGGCGCGGCGGGCGCCGCCGCTGGGCTCCGACTTCATGGGGCTGACCTGGGTGGGGCCCTCGATCATCATGCACGGCACGAAGGAGCAGCAGGGCGAGTTCCTGCCGGAGCTGCTCGCGGGCGACTCTGTCTGGTGTACCGGTTACTCCGAGCCCGATATCGGCAGCGACCTGGCCGGGCTGCAATGCCGCGCTGTCCGCGACGGCGACGAGTACGTGGTCAACGGCTCCAAGATCTGGACGACCCTCGCCCACAAGGCGAAGTACATCTTCCTGATGGTCCGGACCGAGTCCGACGCCTCGAAGTCGAAGTACAAGGGAATCACCTGCCTGCTCACGCCGATGGACCTGCCCGGCATCGAGGTGCGACCCATTCCGGCGCTCACCGGCGTCCACAGCTTCAACCAGGTCTTCTTCAACGACGTCCGGGTCCCCGTCGAGAGCCGTCTGGGGGAAGAGGGCCAGGGTTGGATGGTGGTGGTGCGCGCGCTCGCCAACGAGCGCTCGGGCATCTCCGAAGCCACGGAGAAGCGGCGCCACCTCGACGACCTGATCGAGCTCGCGCAGACGACCGAGCGCAAGGGCCGTCCCGCGCTCGAGGACCCGTCGGTGCGTCGGAGCCTCGCGGGCTTCCAGGCGAAGATCTCGGCCATGCGCCTCAACGGCATGCGCTATCTGACCAAGCAGCTTCGGGGTGAGCCTGCGGGCACCGAGACCTCGGTCAACAAGCTTCTCCGCGGGCAGCTCGAGCACGACATGTGGAACCTGTCGAACGGCCTGCTCGGCTCCCATGCCCAGGCCGAGGGAAGGTGGCAGCTGGGCTCGCTCGGCTACCACGGCACCGTGATCGGCGGCGGTACGCCGAACATCCAACGCAACATCATCGGCGAGCGCATCCTCGGGCTGCCCAAGGACTAGCCCGGACTAGCGCGCCACTCGGCGAAGACGCCCCGCAAGGAACCCCCCATGCCCCTCGTGATCGCGAATACGGAATCGAAGCTCTTCGAAGAGGTGATCCGCGGCGAATGGCTGCCGCCGCTCGCCTTCCCGATCACCGTCAAGACCCTGGTCCTGGCGGTGTGCGGAACGCGCGACCTCATGCCCTACCACCACAACCCGGCCTACTCGAAGTCGATCGGGAACCCGGACATGTTCGTCAACACCATGTTCGAGCAGGCGCTCTTCGCCCGCTTCGTCACGGACTGGTGCGGCCCCGAGAGCGACTTCCGGTCGACCTCGCTCCAGATGGTGGGGCAGCTGGTTCCGGGCGACGTGGCCGAGATCCGGGGACAGGTGGTCCGAAAGTACTGGGACGATGGCGACGCCATCGTGGAGATCGAGATGACGGCCTCGAACTCCCGGGGCGTGGCCGCGCGATCCTCCGCGACGATCGCCATGCCCTCCGAAGACCACGGCGGCGTGCAGCCCCGTCAGGAGCTGCAGAAGCCCGATGTCACGCCGAACCCGCTGATGCCCGAGTCCGCCCGCGAGTTCCTCGGAGTCGAGAGCGACAAGGTCGAGGGGGGCTACCCGATCAGCGAGGTCCAGATCATGTACTGGTGCGACATGGTCGAGGACGCGAACCCGCTCTACGAAGACGGCGAGTACGCGCGCAAGTCGCGCCACAAGGGCGTCATCGCCCCGCCCATGGGACTCATCTCGTGGATGATGGGCCGCGCCGGGCGCAGCGGCGTGGACGCCAGCGCGCCCGACGTCGACTGTCCCGAGCGCAAGCCCTGGCCGCCCGTCCAGGCGTCTCGCGGAGGCCGGGGCGGCATGTACACGCCTCCCGGTGCGACCGACACCATCGCGACGCGCTCCGTCCAGTACTACGGCAAGCCCCTGCGCCCGGGCGACCGCGTCTTCTCGACGGGGGAGCTGCTCGACTGCTCGCCCCTCAAGCGCACCGCCCTCGGTCCGGGCTACTTCCAGACGAATCTCAGCACCTACTACAACCAGCACGACGAGATCGTCGGGACGAACCTCTTCACCCTGCTGCGCTACGGCGTGCCGGAGGAGTCCGCCTAGTACTCTTCCTCGACCCGCCCCGTGGCCGTTCCGTCGAGGTACGCGAGCGACAGGAAGATCATGCCGAAGGGCGTCGTGAAGAAGCCCCCGATCCCGTAGAGGGCGCCGCCCAGGGCCGAGAGCAGCAGCAGCACCAGGTAGACGACCAGGTGGACGCCGAAGCCGTCGGAGCTGACCAGGTCCTTGCTGGCGCCGAAGGCCTCCACCACCCCCATGTCGCGGTCCAGCAGGAAGTACATGGCGTAGAGCCACCAGACCGACAGGATCAGGCCGGGGATGAAGAAGAGCGTGTACCCCACCAGGAGCGCCAGGCCCCCCAGCAGGATCATGAGCGCCGTCGGCAGGTAGTCGTCGAAGTTCCAGAGCTCGTCGAAGTCCGGCGGCCTGCCTTCGCGCACGTAGGCGAGGATGCCGCGAACCCAGCCCGCGAAGACGGTGGGAATCAGGATCAGGGTGAAGCAGAGCAGCCAGCCCACCAGCGCGAAGAGCACCAGGTGGACCATCTCGGCGAGCAGCTTCTCCCAGCTCTCCTTGAGCATTCCCGCGTAGTCCACGTCCTTCCTCCTTGCCCGGGCGCCCCGCCGCTATCCCACCACGCCGCTCTCGCGCAGCGCTTCGACCTCCGCACCGTCGAGGCCCAGCTCGGCGAGCAGCTCGTCGCCATGCTCTCCGAAGCCCGGCGCCGGGCGCCGGATCTCCGCGGGGGTCTTGTCGAAGCGCGTGGCGGGCCGCGGCTGCCGCATGCGCCCGGTCTGCTCCGACTCGGTCTCCACCACCAGCTCGTTCGCGACCACCTGCACGTTCTCGGCCAGCTGGTCTCGCCGGACGATGGGCGCGCAGGGAACCTGATGGCGGTCGAGGAGCTCGAGCCACTCGTCCGAGCTGCGGGTGGCGAGCACCGCGGCCGTCATCTCGAGCCGGGCATCGGCGTGCTTGACGCGTCCCGCGGGCGTCTTGAAGCGATCGTCCTCGAGCCACTCCGGGTGCCCGACGGCCTGGGCGAGCCCCTGCCATTCGGCGTCCGACACGGCCCCCGCCGTGATGAAGCCGTCGGTGGTCTCGAACACCAGGTCGCGCACCTCGGTCGGTCGCGAGACGCCGACGTCCTTGCCCACGAAGGTGTGGCGCGCCATTCCCTCCGGCCACAGGAAGGAGATCACGGCGTCCAGCATCGCGAGCCGCACGTGCTGTCCCTGGCCCGTTCGCTCGCGCGCGAGCAGGGCCGCGGTCATCGACTGGGCGGCCGTCAGGGCAGTGACCTTGTCGGGGACGATCAGGCGCAGCATCCGGGGGCGCGTGCCGCTTCCGCCCTGGATGTCGGCCAGCCCCGAGAGCGCCTGGATCACCGGATCGTAGACCCGCTTGTGTGCGTAGGGGCCGCTCTCGCCGAAGCCGCTGATCGAGACGTAGACGAGGTCGGGCTTGACCGCGCGCAACGCGGCCTCTCCGATCCCCATTCGCTCGGCTGCTCCGGGCCGGAAGTTCTGGACGAAGAGGTCGGCGGTGGCGACCAGCTGCTTCAGCAGCGCGACGCCGCGCTCCTGCTTCAGGTCGATGACGACCCCGCGCTTGTTGCGATTGGTGGTGGCGAAGATGGGCGCCATCTTGCGCGCACCGCCCCCGAGCATGCGGGTGAGGTCGCCACGGCCCGGGGGCTCGACCTTGATGACGTCGGCGCCCTGGTCGCCCAGGATCATGGTCGCCATCGGTCCCGAGATCATCTGGGTGACGTCGATGATTCGGTATCCGTCGAGGGGACCGGCCACGTGGAGGAGTCTACCGCGCCCGGACATCGCTTGACCGCTCGGGGTGCCTGCCCGATCCTGCACCCGCCCCCCGCTTCCGGCGCCGACCCGGCACCAGGCGGATCCACCCCGCGTGAAGCACAGGCGACCCGAGATCCCGTACTCGGACGTACCGCGAGGCCGTTGCCGCTGGTGCGGCGAGCCCATCCTCCACGGGCCCGGACCTCGGGAAGGCGAGGTGAACGCCCGGCGCCGCTGGCACCCGGCCTGCGTCGAGGAGTACGAGGCCAGCGACCCGCGCGAGGCCCGACGGCGGGTGCGGCTCCGCGATCGCGGGATCTGCCGGGCCTGCGGGCTCGACACCCGTCGCCTGGCGCGCGAGATGCGGGGTCGGGGTCGGGCCCGGCGGCTGCGCGAGCGGGGCTTCCATCCCCGGCGCTCGCTCTGGGAGCTCGACCACATCGTCCCCCTGATCGAGGGCGGCAGCCACGAGGCCGACAACCTCCAGACCCTCTGCGTCCCCTGCCACCGCGCCAAGACGGCTTCCGAGGCGAGGCAGCGGGCCGCGCGACGCGCAGACGAGAGCCTGGCGGCCGCCGTCGAGGGCGCCGCCGACGACCTCGAGGAGCTCCTGCAGCGCGCCGACGAGGCGAACGCCCGGGTCGAGACCCTGCTCGGAAGCTGACGAGCCGCGCATCGGCCGGGCCCGCGACCCACGCGGGTCGGCGAGCTTCGTGGGTATGCTTGGCGCGAGAGCCGAGGACCGGCTGCGGGGAGCCCATGGACTACGAGCAGATCCTGTACGAAGCGAGCGATGGGGTGGCGGTGGTGACTCTGAACCGCCCCGAGAAGCTCAACGCGATGACGGCTCGCATGGGGGCCGAGATGGGCGACGCCATGGCCGAGGCCGACGCCGACGATGCCGTCCGGGCGGTGGTCCTGACCGGCGCGGGACGGGCCTTCTGCGCCGGCGCCGACCTCGGATCCGGCGGCTCGAGCAAGGGCTTCGCCGACGGTTGGGGTGGCGTCGAGCGCGAGTTCCGGCGCAAGATGCCCATGGAGGTGCGCAAGCCGGTGATCGCGGCGTTGAACGGTCCCGCGGTCGGCGCTGGGCTCACCTGGCCGCTGCAGGCGGACATCCGCTACGTGGCCTCGGACGCCAAGCTGGCCTTCGCCTTCGTTCGTCGCGGCGTGCTGCCGGAGCTGGCGTCGCACGTGATCCTGCCGCGCCTCGCCGGACTGTCCCGGGCCGCGGAGCTGCTGCTCTCGGGTCGCACCTTCCTGGGCGACGAGGCCGTCGAGTACGGTGTGGCGACCCGCGCCTTCCCGAAGGAGGAGGTGCTGCCCGCCGCGATGGAGCTGGCGCGGGACATCGCCGCGAACGCGGCCCCCCTGCCGGTGGCCATCGCCAAGCATCTCATCTGGGAGGGCGTGGGCATCGACCTCCCCGCCTGGCGCGAGCGCGAAGGTCGTCTCTTCGCGCGGACCACGAAGCACCCCGACGCCCGGGAGGGCACCGTCGCCTTCCTGCAGAAGCGCGCGCCGGAGTGGACGGGCTCGGTGTCGAAGGAGTTCCCCGAGGAGATCTGAGCCGGCCGGGCTACTGCAGGCCGGTGTACGCCCCGCCGTCCACGGGCACCGCCGCGCCGGTCACGAAGCGCGCGTGCTCCGAGCACAGGAAGGCCGCCAGCCGGCCGAAGTCCTCGGCCTCGCCCATCACGCCGGCCGGGATGTCCCGGGTGACGGCGGGGAGATTTCCGCCGAAGAGCTGCTCGACGCGAGGCGTCCGGTGGATGCCCGGCTGGATGGAGTTGACGGTGACGCCGTCGCCCGCCACCTCGCGCGCCAGGGTCTTCAGGAAGCCCGTGGCGCCGGCGCGGGCGGTGTTGGAGAGGATCAGGCCCGGCAGCGGCTGTCGTACCGAGATCGAGGTGATCGCCAGGATGCGGCCCCAGCGCTGCTCGCGGAGGCCGGGCAGCGCTTCGCTGCACATCGCCACCACCGACATCAGGTTGAGGTCGATCGCCTCCGGGTAGGACTCGAGCGGGGTCGACGCGAAGTTGCCCGCGGGCGGGCCCCCGGCGTTGGTCACGAGGATGTCGAGGCCGCCGAGGGACTCGCGACTGCGCTCGACGAAGTGGCGCGCACCTTCCGCAGTGCCGACGTCGGCCACCAGGGCGACCGCGTCGTGTCCCAGGCTCGCGGCGGCCTTCTGGACCCGGGCGCGGTCCCGGCCGCAGATCGCGACCCGCACGCCTTCTTCGGCGAGGGCCCGGGCAGTGGCGAGCCCCAGCCCGCTCGAGGCGGCGGCCACGGCGGCACGTCTGCCGGCGATTCCGAGATCCATGGACAGGCTACTCCGCGTCGACGGGCATGTGGGGGCGCTCGGAGCGATACCGACCGGGAGGCAGCCCCATTCGCTGGGTGAAGACGCGGGTGAAGTAGTAGCGGTTGGCGAAGCCGCTCACCTCGGCGATGCGGTCGATGCTGTAGTCGGTGGAGACCAACAGCTCGGAGGCGCGCTCGAGCCGGCGCTCCTGGACGTAGCGGGCCGGCGTCCGCCCGGTGGCCTCGCGGAAGCGGCGGATGA
>JANQSB010000599.1 GCA_028284295.1 Myxococcota bacterium
TGACGGCCTTCCTGCGCAAGCACCTGGGCTGAAGCCCGGGCCCAGCGGGAGCGCGCGTCAGCTCTCGGTGAAGAAGTCCGCGCGCGGGGTCCCCGTCGAGTCGTAGACGGGCTCGGAGATCTCCGGGCGGTACTTCAGCACGTCCGCCCCGCGAAGCCCGTGCCGGGCGATGGTGTCGCGCATCGCCAGGTAGTGGGGGCCGGTCAGGTGGGCGTGCAGGTCGTCCTGGCTCTCCCAGCGCTCGAAGACGTAGATCCGCCCGGGCACGAGCGGGTCCGCGCTCCAGACGTAGTCGAGACAGCCCTTCTGGGCGCGCGTGGCCTCCATGTGCGGACAGCCCGCCTCGAGGGCAGCCGCGCGCTGTTCGGGGTCGACTTCGACGGTACCGGCGATGATGATCAAGGAAGCTCCTCCGCGGGCCATGATAGGATCCGGCGCTCGCGATCGGAACGGACGAGACGAACCCCGCCGAACGACAGGAATTCGAGGACGAGGACGGATGGCGAACCCCGAGAGCTCCCTGCAGGCCCTGCTCGACGAGCGCGACATCCGCGACCTCGTGGCCCGCTATTCGGACGCCGTGAGCCGCAGCGACGAGGCGGCCTGGGCGGCCACCTGGACGGACGATGGGGTGTGGGACGTGGGCATCGCCCAGGCGTCGGGACGGGAAGCCGTGGTCGAAACCTGGCGCAAGCTGATGGGCGGCTTCCGCTTCGTCACCCAGCTGCCGCAGCACGGCCGCGTCGAGATCGACGGAGACGCCGCCACCGGCCGCTGGCACTACCTCGAGATCGGCTGGCCGCCGGAAGGTGCCGGCACCCTCACCATCGGCCACTACGTGGACGACTACCGTCGCGGCGCGGACGGCTGGCGCTTCGCCCGACGGGTGTTCCGCGTGATGTACATGGGGCCGGCGGATCTCAGCGGCAAGGTCTTCGGGCACCCGGAGGCGCCCCTCGACTGACCCGACGGGGGATCAACGCTTGCCGAGCCAGTGCTGGGCGTGCTCCAGGCTGCGGAAGATCTGGATCTCCCCGGCGGCGTCTCCCCGGCGCGCCTGGAAGATCCGCGCCAGCCCGTAGCCGAAGTCGGTCCGGACCACGAAGGCCCGCCGCGACTGCGGCGAGAAGAGCGGGGGACGACGCGCGATCTCGCGCAACGCGTCGGTCGACAGATCGCCCTCGCTGGCGTCGCGGGTGTCGACCAGCTGGTCGAACTCGGCCTGGAAGCGGGGATCGGCGCGGAGGTCGTCGTCGGCGGCCAACAGGTCGGCGTCGGAGACCGAGCCGTGGAGCCGCACGCGCACGAGGCGCGCGATCTCATCCATCTCGAAGTGGACTGGCATGCGGGGACCTGGGGGGTTCGCGACCGGCGAACGCGGCACCGTGCCACGTGCGCGAGACGTCTCGAATCGGGGGCTCAGAGCCTCGTGAGCGCGATGTCCAAGAACAGACCCAACAGGAAGAACAGACCGAAGCGGCGGTTGTACCAGAAGGTCACGGCGACGAACCAGAGCGGCCACACGCCCTTGGGAAGCTCCGGCGGCGGCGCGGCCGGTCGCGGCTCGCGATAGGTGGAGAAGACCCGACGCAGCGACGGGGCGGCCGCGAAGGTCACGAGCATCGCCGGTGAGAAGTAGCCGGTCGCGACCAGCCAGCCGATCACGCCGAACTGCGCGACGAGCATGCCGAGGACCGTGTAGCGCGAGCCCTTCTCGCCGAGGATCACGGGCAGGGTGCGGATCTTCTTCGCGGCGTCGGCGTCGAGCTTGTCGATGTGCTTGCCGAAGAGCACCGCCGTCGGGCCGAGCGCGTAGGCGACGCTGGCCACCGCGACCTCGTTGCTCCAGCTCCCCGTGATGACGTAGTAGGTGCCCCCCACCATCAGCGGACCCCACACCACCAGGACGGCGGGCTCCCCCAGGCCGATGTACTTGAGCGGGAAGGTGTAGAAGAGGACGAAGAAGGCGCCCGCGCCCAGCAGCCACAGGACCACCTCGCCCCGCAGCACCACCAGGTAGATCCCCACCGCCAGGGCGGCGAGCCCGGTGAGCAGCGAGTAGACGATCAGCTGGCGGACGCTGAGGAAGCCATCCTGCACGGTCTGGGGGCCGTACTGGGTGCGGAAGTAGTTGCCCTCGTCGACACCCTTCCAGTAGTCGGTCAGGTCGTTCACCAGGTTGTTGGTGGCGTGGGCGAGGCACAGCCCCAGGGTCGCCAGCGCGAAGAGCAGCCCGTCGAAGCGCCCGGCCTTGACGGCGAGCAGTCCGCCGAAGGCTGCCGACGTGAAGGTCATGATGATGACCGCCGAGCGCGTCGCGATCAGCCAGCGCGAGACGATGTCGAGACCGTCCCAGTCCTGCTTGGTGATCCGGGGCATGACGGTGAGCGCCTTGCCCCACATGGCGACGTTCATGGCGGACCCCTCGATCGAGCGGTGCATCATCATACCCCAGAGAGGGCGGCCTTCGGGAGCGCCGGGCGGGCGAAGCCGGCCCGATCCGAGATTCCCGAGCGAGTCCCGGGTCGGGCCCCTAGCCTTGCGACCCACCTGGAGGAGGGACTGGATGCTCACTACCGCCATGACGGGAAGCGGCTCGGGGATCGGCGCCGGCATCCGCCAGCAGCTCGAGAGCGACGGACACCGGGTGATCGGCGTCGACCTGAAGAACGCCGAGATCGAGGCCGACCTGTCCGGGCCGGAAGGCCGGGAACGGGCCATCGAGGAGATCCTCGCGGCCTGCGACGGACGCCTCGACCGGCTGGTGACCTGCGCGGGCCTGCCCGGCAGCGCGAAGCCCCGCTCGCGCGTGACCTCGGTCAACTACTTCGGCGCGGTCGAGCTGCTCGACGGGCTGCTGCCCGCGCTCGAGCGGGGCGAGCAGCCGGCCGCCGTCTCCATCGTCTCCAACTCGGCGCAGATCGCGCCCCTGGACGAGCACCCGCTGGTGGCGGCGCTCCTCGACCATGACGAGACCCTCGCCTCCCGGATCGCCGACGAGCACGACGTCGGCCCGATCGCGTACATGGGCTCCAAACACGCACTCGGCCGCGCCATCCGGAGGCGGGTCCGCAAGTGGGGCGACGCCCGCGTCCGTCTCAACGGCGTGTGCCCGGGCCCGATCCGCACGCCGCTGCTCGAGGCGGACATGAGCGACCCCATGACCCGCCACGCGATCGAGAGCATCGACATCCCGATCGGGCGCTGGGGCGAGCCCGCGGACATCGCGAAGCTGGTCGCCTTCCTGCTCGGCCCGGACGCCGGCTGGATCCACGGCAGCCTCTTCTACATCGACGGCGGCAACGACGCGGAGATCCGTCCCGACCGCTTCTGAGCGCCGACCGGAACCCGCCTAGAAGACCGAGCCCACCGAGGCGACCTCGTACTTCTCGAGGTCCATGCCCTTTACACCGAGCGATCCCACCTGCTTCTGGAAGGCCGCCATGTGCGGCGTCTTGAAGTGGAAGTCGAGTGCCTCCTGGCTCTCCCACTTCTCGAAGATGTGGATGAGTCCGTCGTCGTCGAGGTCCTGGGAGAACGCGTAGGCGAGGTTGCCCTCTTCCTTGTGGGTCTCCTTCATGATCTCGAGCGCGGCGGCCGCCGCCTCGTCCCTCTTGCTGGGGTCGATGCGGATCGTCCCCGCAATCACGATGATGGGCATGGCTGGCTCCTCGTTCGGGTGTGGGTCGGGTTCAGTCTCGAAGGTGCGCGGTCTCGTTCAGACTGCCGAGGCTGCGCTCGCCGCTCGACGCGGCGAAGAAGCGGTTCACGCTCGTATAGCGAACGTCGACGAAGAGCTTGGGCACGAGTCCGAGCACGTGCGCCGCCCAGGCGTTGATGACCCCGCCGTGGCAGAAGACCGCCACGCGCCGCCCGGCGTTGGCGGCGATGATGGCCTCGCACTCCGCGACCACCGTGTGGAAGAAGGACAGGAAGTCCACCTCGGGCGCGTAGCCGCCGGACACCAGCCGCTTCCATGCCTCGAAGTCCTGGACCTTCAGCTCCTCCATCGGGATGTAGGCTTCGGCCTCGGCGTCGTACTCCCGCACGCCCGGCGCGATCTCGACCTGCATCCGGAGACGCGAGGCCAGGGGCGCCGCGGTCTCCCGCGCCCGCAGCATCGGGCTGGCGTAGATCCGGTCGATACCCTCCGCCTCGAGCCAGGCACCCACACGCTCGGCCTGTGCGCGCCCGGCCTTCGAGAGCGGCGGATCCGCGGGCGTTCCGTCGTCGTTCTCGACCCGTTCGGGCAGTCCGTGGCGGACGAGCAGCAGCTCCATGGGCGACCCATCCTATCCGAGCCCATGCGAGCCCACACCCGAGCCACACCCGAGCCAGACCCGAGCCAGACCCGAGAAAGCCGTTTCCGCCCGCGCACCTGCGCCCCTGCCCCTGATTGACAGCGCTGTCAGTCGGCCCCTACTCTGGCCGCGTGCCCCAGAAGTACGTGTCCATCGACGGGGTCGCGACCCTCCTTCATCACACCGGCGCGACCACCCTCCCCGAAGATCCCCCCGCAACGGACCAGGGCGAGGTGCTCTTGTGCCTGCACGGCACCGGACGCCACGGCGGAGACTTCGTGTCCCTGCTCGACGCGCTGGCCGACCGACACAGCCCCGTCGCCTTCGACTGGCCTGGCCATGGCCGATCGGGAGGGCTGGACAGCCTGGGCTCCGTCGACCGGCTGCGCGACTTCACCCGGGCCCTGGTCGAGAAGCTGGGTCTGCGGTCCCTCGTGCTCCTGGGCCATTCGCTCGGCGCGGCCGTGGCCCTCGATTACGCCCGACACTTCCCGAGCGAGGTCCGCGGCCTGGTCCTGTGCTCGGCCGGGGCCGGATTCGACCTCTCCGACGAGGCCCTCGAAGCCGCGCGCCTGGTCACCGAGGGGAAGCGGCGGCGCGACTTCGATCCGGGCGCCTTCGCGAAGGACGCGGACCCCAAGGTGATGCGCCGCGCCTTCATGGCCGGGATGAAGACCGACCCGCGGGCGAGCTACGGCGACCTGCTGGCCTGCGCGGACTGGCAGCCCGAAGGACTCGGCGAGATCCGAGCCCCGGCTCTCGTGCTCCACGGAGACGCCGAGCGCGAGCCGGTGGTGGCGAGTGCGAACCGCCTCCTGGACACCCTCCCGAACGGCCGCAAGGTCGTGGTGGGAAGGGCGGGCGAGATGATCCTGTACGAGCAGCCGGGAGCCGTGGCCGACGAGGTCGCGAGCTTCCTGGAGTCGCTCACGTGAGCCTCGCCGGCAGCATCGCGATCGCGGGTGTCCACGAGCACGAGACCCGCTGGGCACCCGACAAGACCGAGCTCCAGATCATGGCCGAGTCGGCACGCGGGGCCCTGGCGGACTGTGGACTCGGGCTCGGCGACGTCGACGGGCTCTTCGCGGCCAGCATGTCGATGGGCGCCATGGGCACGGTCTCGCTCTCCGAGTACCTGAACATCAAGCCCCGCTACCTGGACGGCACGAACATCGGCGGCTCGTCGTTCGTGGCCCACGTCAACCACGCGGCGGCGGCCATCCACGCGGGTCTCTGCGAGGTCGCGCTCGTCCTCTATGGCAGCACCGCGGCCTCGAACGCCCTGGCCATCGGCACCGGCATGGGCGGCGGGGGGCGCGACCCGAACGGAGCCTTCATCGGGCCCTACGGCATGACCACCGTCGGCAGCTACGCGCTGGTCGCGCAGCGACACATGCATCTCTACGGCACCCGCAGCGAGCAGCTGGCCGAGATCTCGGTCGCCATGCGCAAGCACGCGTCGCTCAACCCGAACGCCAAGATGCGCAAGCCGATCTCGGTCGACGACGTACTCGAGAGCCGCATGATCTCGGACCCGCTCCACCTGCTCGACTGCTGCATCATCAGCGACGGCGGCGGCGCCGTGGTGGTGACGAGCCTGGAGCGGGCGCGTGACCTCGCCAAGGCGCCGGTGGTCCTGCTCGGCTGTGGCGAGGCGGTGGCCCATCAGGAGATCGGCTCGCCAGACCTGCTCACCCTCGCCGCGAAGCAGTCGGGCGAGCATGCCTTCGGCATGGCCGGCGTCAGCCACGACGACGTGGACTTCTGCACGATCTACGACTCGTTCACCATCACCGTGCTCGCGACCCTCGAGAATCTCGGCTTCTGCAAGCCGGGCGAAGGCGGCGACTTCGTGTCCGGCGGACGCATCGCCCTCGGCGGCGCCCTGCCCGTCAACCCCGACGGCGGCGGGCTCTCCAACAACCATCCGGGAATGCGCGGCATCTTCCTGGTCATCGAGGCCACCCGTCAGCTGCGCGGCGAGTGCGGCGAGCGCCAGGTGCAGGGCGCCTCGCTCGGACTCGCTCACGGCACGGGCGGCACCATCGGTGCGCTGCACTCGGGCGCGACCCTGATCCTGGGCCGCGACTGAGCGGAGAACGAGGAACCATGCCCCCTGACTTCGAGCATCCCAAACCGGCCGCCAGCTGGGAGACCCGCGCGTACTGGGAGGGCTGCGGACGGCACGAGCTGGTGCTGCAACGCTGCGACGACTGTGGAAGCGTCCAGCACCGCCCCCGCGCCATCTGCGCCAGCTGCCTGAGCAGCGCCGTCTCCCACTTCGTCGCATCGGGCCGCGGACGCGTCTACACCTACACGATCACCCGCCAGAACGGGGTTCCGCCCTTCCGGGACGCCCTCCCCTACGTGCTCGCCTACGTCGACCTCGAAGAAGGCCCGCGGCTGATGACCAACATCGTCGGCTGCGACCCCGAAGAGGTGTCCATCGGCCAGGAGGTGGTGGTCGACTTCCAGGACGTCGACGCCAGCGACCTGGGCGAAGCCGGAGGGAGCTTCGCGGTTCCACGCTTCCGACCGGCATGATCCTCGACCTGCACAGCCACTCCATCCGCTCCGACGACGGTCGCGCGAAGGTCGAGAACTACTGCCAGTGGATCCGCAAGCGGGATCTTCCCCTCGACGGCTTCGTGCTGACCGAGCACCGCCAGTGGGACGCGGAGAGCGACTACCGGGCGCTCGAGGACGAGTTCGGACTGCTGATCCTGAAGGGCAGCGAGGTCGAGACCGAGTACGGCCACGTGCTGCTCTTCGGCGTCAACGACGACCTGGTCAACGCGTTCGACTTCACGCGCCTCGATCTGCCCCTGGCCGAGGTGGTGGCCGCCGCGGACCGCTGTGGCGCCATCGCCGTGCCCTGCCACCCGGGGCGGGTCACCGTGGGGATGTGTGCCCACTACGACACCCTGGGTCCCTGTGACGGCGTTCGCGTGATCGAGACGCTGAACGGCGGCAGCCGCGGAACCGAGAACGAGGAGGCGATCGCGCTCGCGGAGCAGTACGGTTATCGGGGCGTCGGCGGCAGCGACGCCCACATCGTGAGCTTCATCGGCCGCTGCGCGACGAGCTTCGAGAACGAGATCCGCGACATGGACGATCTCGTGCGAGAGCTGAGGGACGGAGGCGGCTACGAAGCGGTCTCCTTCAAGGAATGACCCGCCAGAATGACACGCCAGAGAAGCGCGAGCCCATGGACATCGACGTCGAGCAGTTGAAGAAGGACTGGTGCGGCCGCGAGTTCGACGTGGTGCAGATTCCGGTCGGCGCCAAGGAGATGGTGGAGTTCGCCGAGGCCTGCGGGGAGACCGCGCCGCGCTACACCGACCCGAGCCACCCGGACTTCCAGGCACCGCCGAGCTACACGGCAAGATTCCACGGCGGACGCGCCATGCCGAAGGACTTCCCCATCAAGAGCCACCAGGGCTTCGATGCGGGAAAGTGCGTGTACGTGCACGGACCGCTGCGGCCCGGCGACACGGTCACCGCGAAGAGCGAGATCCACGACATCTACACGAAGACCGGCCGCTCGGGCGGCATGCTCTTCATCGTGCACCGCATGACCTTCACCAACCAGAACGACGAGCCCATCGCGATCGTCGACTGGCGCCTGGTCCAGAACCAGATCAGCATGAAGACCCGTCAAGAGGCGGGCCAGACGTGAGCGGAGACGCCCCGGCGAAGCGCTTCGAGGACGTGGAGTTCGGCGAGGATCTTCCCGAGTTCCATCCCCGGATCGACATGAAGACCGTGAAGCGCTTCACGGACGCGACCGGCATGAGCTGGTCGCGCTTCAACGACCACGAAGAGGCGAAGAAGCAGGGACTGCCCGGCGCGATCGTCCCCGGGATCATGAGCCAGGGCATCCTGGCCGCGATGGTCGACAACTGGGCCCCCGGATGCGTGCTCGAGAAGATCGACACCATCTTCCGCGCCGCGCTGGTGGTGGACTCGGTCGCGACCTGCAAGGGCGTGGTCACCGACATGGACGAAGAGAAGCGCACGGTGGAGATCGACCTGACGATCTCGAACGAGGCAGGGGAGACGCGCGTGCTGGGGACGGCGGTCGTCAGGCTCTGACGCCGGTCGCGCAGTCAACCGATCGACCCGTCCGACCGATAGGGGACGCAGATGGCCGAGCTGCACGACGTCAACGACCAGAGCTTCGACGCCGAGGTGCTCCAGCCGGGTACCCTGGCCCTCGTGGACTTCTGGGGCGACCACTGCCCGGCCTGCCGCCAGATCTCGCCCATCCTCCAGGAGCTGGCCCGGGAATACGACGGCCGCGTCAAGGTCCTGAAGCTGCATGCGGCGGAGAACATGCAGACCAGCGCGCGCTACGGCGTCCGCGCGATGCCCACGGTGCTGGCCTTCCGGGACGGCGAGGTCCGCGGCCAGCTGGTGGGCGCCCGCAAGAAGGCCGAGTTCGAGCAGCTCGTCTCCGGCCTGCTCGAGGGCTGAGCCTTGGCCTCCGCCATCCCGCGCGTCGGCCTGCTGGACGTATTGCGCCGCGTGATCCTCGAAGGAGATCGCGAGCGCATCGACATGCTCTCGAGGCTCGCCCAGCTCCACGACGACCACGGCCCCGTCTTCCAGCAGGACCTGGGCTTCTTCAAGATGATCAACCTCGCCGGGCCCGAGGCGAATCGCTTCGTGCTGCTCGACCAGAGCCCGATCTTCTCCGCCCGGAAGCCGTGGATGCAGATCATGGGTCGCATCTTCCCGAACGGCCTGCTGCTCCTCGACGGCGCGGTCCACAAGCACCACCGCAAGATCATGCACATGCCCTTCAAGCGTCCCGCGCTGCGGGCCTACGCCGAGCGCATGAACACGATGATCGACGAGCGACTGTCCGTCTGGGAGGCGGGCGCAGCCACCGGCCCCTTCCTGGCCTTCCCCGCCTACAAGGAGCTGACCCTCGACATGGCGGCCGCGATCTTCGTGGGCGTCGACCTGGGCGAGTCGACCCGGAAGATGAACCGCGTGTTCGAGGACCTGGTGGCCGCATCGATGTCCCGCGTGCGGCTCCCGATTCCGGGCCTCGAGTTCCAGCGGGGCCTCGAAGGCCGCAAGTTCATGCTGCGCTTCCTGGGAGACCTGATCCCCAAGAAGCGCGCGAGCGACGGCAGCGACATGCTGACGCGCCTGTGCCACGCCGAGACCGAAGACGGCGAACGCTTCAGCGACCAGGAGATCCTGGACCACATGATCTTCCTGATGATGGCGGCGCACGACACCACCACGAGCACGCTGTGCTCGATGACCTACGAGCTGGCGAAGAACGAGGGCTGGCAGGAGCGAGCGCGCGAGGAGAGCCGGGCGCTGGGAGACGATCTCGGCTTCGACGAGCTCGATCGACTCGAGAGTCTCGGCTGGATCATGAAGGAGACACTGCGCCGCTATCCGCCGCTGCCGGTGATCCCACGCGTCGCCGACCAGAGCTGTGAGTTCGACGGCTACGAGATTCCCCGGGGCGCGATGGTCGTGATCTCTCCCATCTACACCCACCACATGGACCGTTGGTGGGACGACCCCTGGCGCTTCGATCCGGCGCGCTTCTCTCCCGAACGCGGGGAGGACCAGCGGCACAGCCACTCCTGGATCCCCTTCGGCGGCGGGCCCCACATGTGCCTCGGCCTGCGATTCGCAGAGCTTCAGGTGAAGGTCATGATGCACCGCCTGCTGCGGCGATTCCGGGTCCGCGTTCCCGACGACTACGAGATGCCGGTGCAGCAGGCGCCGATCTCGAAGCCCCTCGACGGCCTGCCCGTCCGCCTGGAAGCGATCGCGTGAGCCCCGCAGGACGCCCGAAGGTCCCCCTCGAGATCCGGACCGAACGGCTGATCCTGCGGGCGCCACACCCCGACTTCGCCGAGGAGCTGAACGCAGCCATCCAGGACTCCTTCGCCGAGCTGCACGCCTGGATGGACTGGGCGGCGCAGATGCCGACGGTCGACGCGTCCCGCGCGCAGCAGGCCCAGGGGCGCGAGCGCTTCCTGGCCCGCGAAGACCTTCCCGTCGTGATCTTCCGCGGCGACCGCGTCGTCGGCGGCAGCGGCCTGCACCGCATCGACTGGCACGTCCCCCGTTTCGAGATCGGCTACTGGGTCCGTACCCCCGACGCCCACAACGGCTACGTGACCGAGGCGGTTCGCGCCCTCGAAGCGCTGGCCTTCGACGAGCTGGGCGCGCGCCGGGTGGAGATCCGATGCGACACCCGCAATCGCCGCAGCCGCGCCCTGGCCGAGCGGCTCCACTACGAGCAGGAAGGCGTGCTGCGAAACGACACCCTGCACACCGACGGCCTGCCGCGGGACACCGTCGTCTACTCGAAGGTCCGGTAGCGGGTCCGACAGCCGCCGGTCCCGCAGAGGATCCGGTCGCCGAAGGCCCGGCCCACGAGCCGGGAGTGCCCGGAGCCCCGGCCATGCTGCCCTGGGCGGCCGGGTGGCGGCCGACGCAGAGACGTATACAATCCCGCACGCGCGATCTCCGGAGACCCTGCCACCCATGTCCGTTCTGTTCGCCGATGGCCAGGAAGGCCTGTATACACGAGTATATTCAGCAGGTTACCTCACCGTGGACCAGTGGTGGCCAGAGACGGACCGGATCCGGAGCTTCTGGCGTCTGTATCTGAACAAGGAGGATGGCGCCCGCTTCGAGCTCGGGGGAGGCGAAGGGTTCGCGCTGCCCGCCGGCAGGCTCGTGCTGGTGCCGCCCGGGCTCGAGTTCGACATCCGGCTCGACCACCCGCTCGTCCACTTCTTCACGTACTTCGAGTTCCTGGGCTGGCCGCCGGAGGCGGCCCGCGGGCTCCTGCCGACACCGGTCGCCCTCGCGCCGGACGAGTTCGCCCTCCGTCTCGCCGAGCAGCTGTGTCAGGACCTGGCCGAGGCTCCGAGGCTCGACGTCGTGCTCACCGGTCGCGTGAAGGCCCTGATCAACCTGGCCGTCGCCCAGGTCCTGGCCGACCTGCCCGAGGAGCGGCTGCGCCCGGCCCTTCGGATCCACGAAGGCCAACGGGAGCTGCTCGCCGTTCTCCAGTACATCGACGAGAACCTCGCCGAGCCCATGAGCAACGCGCGCCTGGCGGAGATCGCGCTGGCCAGCGAGTCGCGCTTCGTCCGCCCGGTGGCCTCGCGGAAGCGGCGGATGA
>JANQSB010000612.1 GCA_028284295.1 Myxococcota bacterium
TCTTCGAACGCCAGCGCGCCAGCCTCCTCGCGTATCTCGACTACCTGCGTGCCTACCCCGCGCACGTGCGGCTCGCGGACGAGATGAAGCTGCACGAAGCGAAGCGGTACCAGCGCGCGACGGCCGCCTGGGTCGAGCGATGGTCGCAGATGATCCGCTCCGGCATCGAGCGCGGCACGCTCCGGCCCATGGAAGACGCCGAGATCGCCGCGCAAGCGCACTTCATGCTCGGCGCACGTCACTTCCTCGAGCAGATGATCGAGAGCGTCGACGAGCTCGGCGACGAAGCCGCCGTGGATGCCTACATCGGGCTCGTCTCCGATGGCCTCCGCCGCAGACCGGGCACCCGCAGCAGGAAGACGACGACGAGATAGAGCAGCCCGACCTTCGGGCGCTCGAAGCCCGGACCGACGGCCGCGGCCGCCCTCCCCTCACTCCCTCGAGGCACTCCCAAGGAGATCCCCATGGCAAGGAGCCACTTCGACCCGAGCCGCCACAAGTGGCGCGAGGTCCTCGGCGAGCCCGACCTGAGCTACCCGGTCCGGCACGACTACACGATCCTGGGCCACGACCTCGCCGCCGGCACGCTGGACATGGTGGTGCGCTGGGGCCCCGACGGCGGCCACTGCCACAAGCATCGCCACACGGCCACCACCACCGTGCTCGTGCTCGAGGGCGAGCAGCGCCTTCGGGACGTGCACCCGGACGGCTCGCTCGGCGAAGAACGCGTGAGGCGAGCCGGCGACTATGCGCTGACCACCGCCGAGTCTCTTCCGCACCTCGAGTGCGGCGGACCCGAGGGCGGGGTGGCTTTCTTCGGCTGCCATTCGACCGACGGCAAGCTCTACGAGATCGTCGACGACCACGGAAAGCTGATCTTCGACGTCACGATGGAGACCCTCCTCGCGGACTTCGCGGCGAATACCTAGGAGCGCGACCCGGGACCCAGTCCTGGGCGCCCCAAGCACGTGGATCCGCGCGATCCACCAGCCAGCGGCCGAAGAGTCGACTGGCTCGGACGGACAGGCGAGACCAGAAGCACCCCCGATGAGAGGACCCCGATGGAAATCGACCTGACGACGGAGCAGCGGAAGTTCCGAGACGAGCTGCGCAGCTACTTCGCCGAGATGATGAGCCCCGAGCTCGTCGCCGAGCTCGACCGCGGAGGCGAGCATGGCGAGGGAGGAGGCCCCGAGTTCCGCAAGGCCATGCAGCAGATGGGCCGCGACGGCCTCCTGGGCCTCAGCTGGCCGAAGGAGTACGGCGGACAGGAGCGCTCGGCCGTCGAACAGTTCATCTTCGCCGACGAAGTCCAGGCCGTCGGCTTTCCGTTGCCGTTCCTCACCCTCAGCACCGTGGGTCCGACGCTCCGGCAGTATGGAACCGCGGAGCAGAGCGACTACTTCTGCCCGAAGATCCTCGCGGGCGAGGTCTTCTTCGCGATCGGCTACTCCGAGCCGGGCGCCGGAACGGACCTCGCCTCGTTGCAGACGACCGCCACCCGCGACGGTGACGAGTGGGTGATCAACGGTCAGAAGATGTGGACGAGCCTCGCCCAGTACTCGGACTACATCTGGCTCGCGGCGCGAACCGACCCCGAGGCCAGGAAGCATCGCGGCCTGTCGATCTTCCTCGTGCCGACGGACTCTCCGGGCTACTCGCGCCAGCCGATCCATACCGTGAGCGGGGTGACGACCAACGCCACCTTCTACGACGGCGTGCGTGTGCCCGCCGAGAACCTGATCGGCGGTGAGAACAACGGCTGGCGACTCATCACCGGCCAGCTCAACCACGAGCGCATCTCGCTGATGACGGTCGGGCGCATTCGCCGCGATCTCGCTGCGGTCACCGAGTGGGCGCGCGAAACCAAGGTGGACGGCGAACGGGTGATCGACAAGGACTGGGTGCAACAGACACTCGCGCGGCTGTACTCCAAGGTGCAGGTCCTTCGTCTCATGAACTGGAAGCAGGCGTGGGCCGCCGAGCAGGGACAGCCCCACATGGCGGACTCCTCCGCGATCAAGGTCTACGGAAGCGAGCTGCAGATCGAGGCGTATCGCTCGCTCCTCGAGGTGCTCTCCGCACCCGGCCTGCTCCTGGGCGACAGCCCGGGCGCCGTGCTCTCGGGCAGGATCGTGTCGTCGTACCGCGGTGGGCTGATCCTCACCTTCGGCGGCGGCACGAACGAGATCCAACGCGACATCATCGCCATGGCGGGCATGGGCATGCCCAATTACAAGGACTGAGACGGAAGATGGACTTCAGGTATCGAGAGGAGGAGGTCGCCGTCGCCGAGCTCGCACGGCAGATCCTCGAGGACCACGCGACCAACGAACGGCAGAAGGAGCTCGAGGCGGGCGGCGAGGCCTTCGACGCGAAGCTGTGGCAGGCCCTCGGCGACTCCAATCTCCTGGGCACCGCGATTCCCGCCGAACACGGAGGCTCGGATCTCGGCTTCCTCGCGCTCTGTCAGCTGCTTCAGGAAGTGGGCCGCACCGTCGCGCCGGTCCCCGTCTTCCCATCGCTGGTGCTCGGCGGCCTGCCCGTCGTCGCATTCGGGAGTGACGCGCAGAAGAGCGCATGGCTGCCCGGTCTCGCTACCGGCGAACGCATCCTGACGGCGGCGCTCTCCGAGTACGACTCCACCGATCCCCTCGCGCCCACCACCCGGGTGGAGTCGCGCGATGGTGGCTTCGTTCTGACCGGTGTGAAGACGAACGTGCCGAGCGCTTCGCGGGCCAGCCACGTGCTGGTACCCGCCCGCTTCGACGATGGCGAGATCGGCCTCTTCTACGTTTCGCCCGGTGCGGCCGGTGTGACTCTCACGGGCCAGAAGACATCGGACGGGCAGCCCCACGACCAGCTCGAGCTCGCCGCCGCGGCCGTCGCAGCGGACGCTCGCCTCGGCGCCGATCACGACGGACGCGAGATGCTGCGCTGGCTGGTCGAGCGCGCGACGGCGGCTCGCTGCATGATGCAGCTCGGCGTCACCGAGCGGGCGCTCGAGATGACGGCGGAGTCCAGCCGCGAGCGCGTGCAGTTCGACCGGCCCATCGGCAGCTTCCAGGCCGTGCACCAGCGCGCCGCCG
>JANQSB010000665.1 GCA_028284295.1 Myxococcota bacterium
GGACCGGCGCCGTCGCCGCGATTGCCGTCGCCGAGACGCGCAGGCCGGTCACGAGGGCTGCCCCCGCGCGGGCGCGCCGGGGGCCGGACCCGGACCTCCCGGGCTCGGCCGCAGCCAGCAGCAGGGCCGCGGTGGCCGCGAACGAGAGCTGCGGGCCCAGCTCGAAGACCGCCGCCGGCTCGCAGCTGGCCAGCAGCAGCAGAGCGAAGGACAGCCCGTGCACCGGAGCCTTCGAACGACCGCTGCACAGCATCGCGAAGCAGATCGAGAGCAGCAGCCAGGCCCTGCGAACGGGCACGCCCCAGCCCGTCAGGGCCGCGTACGCGAGGGCCGTCGCGACCGCGGCTCCTGCGGCCGCGGGCCGGGGGTCGCGACGCAGCGCCGACCCGCCCAGTCGAAGCAGCACCGCCCGAACCGCGAAGAAGGCGATCGCGGCGATCCAGCCGAGGTGCAGTCCCGAGACCGCGAGCAGGTGGGAGATTCCCAACCGACGGAACGCGTCGCGGTCGACCGGACGAAGCCCGGACCGCTCTCCCAGAGCCAGGGCAGCCAGCAGTCCGCCCCCCGCTCCGGGCCCCTCCAGGCGCTCGACCAGACGCAGACGCCCCCGGTGCCAGCGGGCTCGCCAGGACGCGGACCCGTCCACCACGAAGGCGAGGCGCGGCTCCACGATGCGGGCCTCGGCGCCGAGTCCCCGGCGCGCAGCCCGGGCAGCACGGTCCCGCCCGCCCGGGTTGCGCGCCGAGGCAACACCCCCGATCCGGAGCAGCACGCGAACCCGCTCGCCGGGAACGCGTCGGGACAGCCACGCTCCCTCCGGCGCATCGCGCGACGCGCGCACCCGGATGCGCGCCGGAACCCGCGCTGCGGCGGGCCGCTCCCCCAGCGCGACCGGCTCCGCACCACAGAGATCCACGGCCACGAAGCTCGGGTGTCCCTCGCGTGTGCACACCCGCGCGGATACCGCGGCGTCGAAGCGGGCAGTCGGCGCGTCCCGCTGGCCGGCCGCGACCTGCGCGGCCAGGACGTGGAGCCCGAGCCCGAAGCTCATCGCACACGCGCAGGCGCCGACGGTGCGCGGCGCGCGGGCGCGACCGGCCAGCACGGCCACGAGGAGCGCCGCACCGACGAGGGGGAGACCCGCGTTCCCGAGGTCGTCGCAGCGATCGGCCGCCACGATGCCCGCGACGAGACACACCGCGAGCGCCGGCAACAGCCAGGCGAGGAGCTGCTGCAAGACTGGACCCGCGGAACCGGGGCCCCCAGCCTATCGCAGCCGGCGCGGGACCGGCTGCGTCGGGCTCAGTGCAGGATGCGCGTGCTGGGCGTGGGTGTCGTGGTCCGCATCCGGCGCAGGTAGGCGGCGAGCACCTCGAGGACCTCGTCGAGCTTCGAGAGCTCCGACGCGAACGAGCCCATCAGGCGCTCGATCTCCTGCACCTCGCTCGCGTTCTTCGAGAGCTGCTGCGTGATCTCACCCTGCGCCCGGAGCCCCAGGGCCACGCCGTCGAGCAGTCCCGCCATGTCCATCCGTCCCTCGTCGAGCTGCTTCTGCAGGGGCTCGGCCAGCGCCTCCGCCGTAGACGCCTCGACGCCGCGAGCTTCGAGCTCGTTGCGGATGCGCTCCCGGCGCGCGGCCGGCTCGTGAGCTTCGGCCGACCGATCGGGTCCAGCGGGTTCGGGCTTCCAGCGCATCTCTCGGGCTCTCCTCGGATCGGACCGGGTTCGGTCGCGCCCCCAGGAAAGAGCAAGATCGATGCCACGCACCGCCAGCCGGCAACGGCTGCGGGAGACGCCCGACGCTGTGCGCGAAACCGGTGGCGAACCCGGATCCGGCCCGACACCCGCGAGACCGCGCGAGGGAAGGCGAACACCCAATTCGGCGACGCCCGTTCGGTGGTTCGGAACCCGCGGGGCGCAGCCACCCTGCCGCTGGGTTGCCGCTCAGCGCACCCAGCCGGGCTGACACGAGGCCCGCCGACACTCGTCCTCGAGCCCTTCGGCGAGGTAGTGGACCAGCTGGTCGTGCCGCTGCTGGGCCTCGGCGAGCTTCTTGCGCAGCTCGTCGCACGGGATGTGCTGACGGATGCCGGACTCGTCGGTCCGGTACCACTCACCGCCCCGATTGCAGGACTTGATGACGTTGCGCATGCGGGTCAGCTCCTTCTCGGCCTGCCGCAGGTCGCGCTCGGCCTGGGGTCGCTTGCGCTTCCACATGGCCTCGAGTCCGTCACCGCCACCCCGAACGCTGGCCGGCCGGGGCGCCGGGCGACGCCGCGCCCGGTCGCTGCCGATGCGCTGGACCTCCTTCTTGAGGACCTGCTTCTCGGCATTGGGGCAGTGGGAGCGGTCGCTGGTATAACGCGTGCTGCCGTCCGGACCGGTGCACTTGTAGATGCCCCCGGCATTCGCGGGCACCTCGAGCCCCACCGCGACGACGCCCGCCAGCCCGAAGAGGAGCGCGCGCCGGAAGCGCCGCTCTCGAGTGACGCGACGGACCCCGACCGGGCGCTTCACTGCCGCCACCCGCGCGGGACACCTGCCTCGTTCGCCTCGCGCTCGAGCTGATCGAGCGCGCCCCGCAGCTCCTCCCGGTGCGCCTCGAGCTCGGCCACCCGGCCTTCCCCGGTGAAGCCGCCCTCCTCGAGGTAGGCCTCGAGTCGCGTGAGCGGCTCGCGAATGCGGTCGAAGCGCTCGCGCCACTGATTGGGACTCATGCCCCCGCGCACGTGGGCGTTGGGCTTGAGGGTGATCACGCCGGCCGCCGCGTCGACCTGGTACACGAAGTTGTTGAAGAAGGCGCCGCCCAGAAGACCGATGTCCATGGACCCGCTCACGGCCGCGCGCAGGTTCTCGACCCGCGCCGGGCCCATCTGGACGCTCTGCAGCCGCACCACCGGCTCGGAGACGACACCGTTCGCCGTCTGGACCCGGATTCGTTCGGTCTCGTCGGTGATCTGGATCCCGAGACGCTGGGCCACCGACCACGGAATCGAGACGCCGCTGGCCCCCGTATCGATGAAGAACGGAGCGCGCACGCGATCGTTCAGCAGCACCTCCACCCGCATCAGGGTGCCGTGCCGCTGGAAGGGAATGCGCATGGTTCCGCGCGGACTGCGGACCGAGCTCCGGGCCGCCGGGCCGCTGCCCGATCGACCGTCGCGCGTGCCGTAGACCTGGAGGGGGTCGTGCTTCGGGCGCTTCTGCGCCTCGCGGCGGGCCCGGGCCCGGTGCTCCGGCGGGACCTTCTGGATGTCCTGGGAGAAGTGCAGCCGACCGTCCGCGTCCGTCCAGCGGTAGATCTGCGCGTCCACAGCGGGAGTCGCCCCACCGAGCAGGGTGAGCGCGACCAGGAACGGAAGTGCGCGCCGCCAGGGCGGCGTCTGGGCGAAGCTCGCCCCAAAGCCCCGCATTCGTGGACCTCCGCCTGTCTGGATCGGCCATTGGCGGCGGCGGCTTGACGGCGGGCCGCGCTCCCGACGGGGGGATGCGCAGGCGGCCCGCAGGCCAGGTGCAACGATCCCTCGTCGCTACTCGGCGGGCTCTCCGCGCGCGCCGGCGCGGGCCTCTTCGTCCGGGCTGGAGGCGGGGGCGTCGGCTTCCGAGGGCACCGCGGAGGCCGTCGCGTCCGGCACCGGTGCTCCCGTCTCGGCAGGCTCCTGCTCGAGCGCGTCGAAGAAGGCCCGGATCGTCTCCGCGTCCTTGCGCGAGACGCCCGGCACGCCCGTCAGGGTCTCCACGTCCGCCGCGCGGACGGCGCGCAGCGAGCCCAGGGTCTTGAGCAGCGCCCGGCGCTTCACCGGCCCGATCCCCGGAAGCTCCTGCAGGATGGAGGTCAACCCGGTCTTGAGTCGAAGCTCCCGCTGGAACTCGATCGCGAAGCGGTGGCTCTCGTCGCGGTAGCGCTGGAGCAGCAGCAGTCCGCGGGAGCCGGGATCGAGCAGTACGGGGTTCGTGCGGTTCGGCAGGAAGATGCGCTCCGCCTTGAGACCCCCTCCCCGCTTCACCCGCACGCTCGGGGACTGGTCGTCGCGCTCCTTCGAGAGACCCAGCGTATCCACCGAGAGCTCGGCATCGGAGAGCGCCGCCAGCACGACACCCAGCTGGCCGCGACCGCCGTCCACCATCAACAGGTCCGGGAGCGGCTCCGCGTCGACCTTCGCCAGCCGACGCCGCATCACCTCGCGCAGGCAGTCGTAGTCGTCTCCGCCCGCGGCCTCCTGGATGCGATAGCGCCGGTAGTCCTTCTTGCTCGGGCGACCGTCCTCGAAGACCACCCGGCTCGCCACCGGCAGCGCACCGCCCAGGTTCGAGACGTCGTAGCACTCGACCCGTCGCGGCAGCACCGACAGCCGGCAGCTGTCCTGGATCTCCTGCAGCGCGGCGTCGACGCTCTCGCGCGCCTCGAGGCGGCGCGCCAGCGTGAGGTCCGCATTGTGGACCGCCATCCCCACGAGCTGACGCAGCCCCCCGCGCTGGGGCATCCGGATCGAGACCCGCCCGCCACTGCGCTCGCCCAGCCACTCCTCGAGCACGCCCGCATCCGCGAAGGCCTGCGAGCTGACCACCTCCTTCGGCGGGACCCGCTCGTCGTCGGCGTAGTACTGCCCCACGAAGGAGCCCATCACCTCGCCGTCGTCGAGGCGCACGTCGGAGAAGCCGAAGCCCTCGGTACCGACGACGCGCCCCTCTCTCACGTGGAGCACCTGCACCTCCACCTCGCTCCCGCGACGGGCCAGCCCGAAGACGTCGCGCGGCGTCCGGTTCTCCGAGACGATCTGCTGGCGCTCGACCGTACGCTCGACGGCCTGGATGCGATCGCGCAGGCGCGCCGCCTCCTCGAAGTCCTCGCGATCGGCGGCGGCCTTCATGCGCGCGTGCAGGTCCCCGACGAGCTCGCTCGAGCGTCCACGCAGGAAGAGGACCGTTCCTTCGACGAGCTCCCGGTAGGCGTCTGCCTCCACCAGGTCGCAGCAGGGGCCCAGGCATCGCTTCATCTCGTACTCGATGCAGGGGCGCTTCCGCCGCTGGTAGTCCCGGAAGACGGCATTGGTGCACGAGCGCAGCGGGAAGATGCGCCGCAGGTTCGAGAGCGACTCCTTGAGGGCGACGCTCGAGGTATAGGGCCCGAAGTAGCGCGCCCCGTCCCGCCCGAAGCGGCGCGCCGTCGTCAGCCGCGGCCAGTCCTCGCGCTCGTCCAGTCGGAGGGTCAGGTACTGCTTGTCGTCCCGGAGCCGCACGTTGAAGACCGGCTTGTGGCGCTTGATCAGCTCGTTCTCGAGGAGCAGCGCCTCCTTGATGGTCGGCGTGACGACGACCTCGACGTCGGCCGCGCGCTCCATCAGGGCGGGAATCTGGTGCCGGCCGTCGCCACCGCTGGTGTACTGGCGAACCCGGCTCTTCAGGTTCTGGGCCTTGCCGACGTAGAGCACCTTCCCGCTGCGGTTGCGGAAGAGATAGACGCCGGCCGAGCTCGGCAGGGCTTCGGCGCGCTCTTCGAGGCCCACCTTCAGCCGACCTTGAGCAGCTCTTCCTCGAGCAGCTGGATGCGGTCGCGCAGGTCGGCGGCCTGCTCGAACTCGAGCTCGGCGGCGGCCTTCTTCATCTCGGCCCGCAGGCTCTCGATCAGCTTCGGGAGCTCGTGGGCCGGCGCTGCCGCCACGCCCTTCTCGCCCTGGACGCCGACGGTCACGTAGTCGGCCTCCCAGATGGAGTCCTGCAGGCTGGTGATCCGCTTCTGGATCGTCTTCGGCGTGATGCCGTGCTCCTCGTTGTAGCGACCCTGGGTCTCGCGCCGGCGGCGGGTCTCGTCGAGGGTGGTGCGGATGGACTCGGTCTGCTGGTCGGCGTAGAGGATCACACGCCCCTGGGCATTGCGGGCGGCGCGGCCGATGGTCTGGATGAGCGAGCGCTCGGAGCGGAGGAATCCCTCCTTGTCGGCGTCCAGGATGGCGACCAGCGCGACCTCCGGGATGTCCAGCCCTTCGCGCAGCAGGTTGATGCCCACCAGGACGTCGAAGGCGCCTTCGCGCAGCTCGCGGATGATCTCCATCCGCTCGATGGTCTTGATGTCGCTGTGGAGGTAGCGGATCCGGATGCCGAGCTCGCCATAGTACTCGGTGAGCTCCTCGGCCATGCGCTTGGTCAGGGTCGTGACGAGCACCCGCTCGCCGCGTTCGACCACCTCGCGGATCGTGCCGAGGAGATCGTCGACCTGGCCGCTGGCCGGGCGCAGATCGACCTCCGGATCCATCAGGCCCGTGGGCCGGATGATCTGCTCGACCACGACGCCGCCGGAGCGCTCGAGCTCGTACTCCGCGGGAGTGGCGGAGAGGTACAGACGCTGCCGCGCGCGCTCCTCCCACTCGTCCATGCGCAGCGGGCGGTTGTCGAGCGCCGAAGGCAACCGCCAGCCGTACTCGACCAGGGTCTCCTTCCGGGCCCGATCGCCCCGGTACATGCCTCCGATCTGGGGCACCGAGATGTGGCTCTCGTCCATCACCACCAGGGTGTCGTCCGGCAGGTAGTCGTAGAGGGTGTAGGGGGTCTCTCCGGCGTTCCGGCCGTCGAGCCAGCGCGAGTAGTTCTCGACCCCGTGGCAGAAGCCCATCTCCTGCAGCATCTCGAGGTCGTACTTGGTGCGTTGCTCGAGGCGCTGCGCCTCGAGCAGACGGCCCTCGCGCTGGAACCAGGCCACCCGCTCCTCGAGCTCCTGCTTGATGCCCTCGACCGCCCGGTGCAGCCGCGCCTCCCCGGCCACGTAGTGGCTGGCCGGGTAGATGAGGCTGCGCTTCGGGCGGTAGAGCACCTTGCCGCGCAGCGGGTCGACCTCCGAGATGCTCTCGATCTCGTCGCCGAAGAACTCGACCCGGATCGCCCGCTCCGCCTCGTACTGCGGGAAGATCTCGACCACGTCTCCGCGCACGCGGAAGGTGCCGCGGTGGAAGTCGAGGTCGTTGCGCGTGTACTGCATGTCCACCAGGGCATGCAGCAGGTCGTCGCGCGGCATCTCCGCGCCGGACTCGAGGTACACGTGCATCGAGCCGTAGTTCTCGGGCGCACCGAGCCCGTAGATGCACGAGACGCTCGCCACCACCAGCACGTCGCGTCGGGTGAGCAGCGAGTGGGTGGTCGAGTGGCGCAGCTTGTCGATCTCGTCGTTGATCGACGAGTCCTTCTCGATGTAGGTGTCGCTGGCCGCGATGTAGGCCTCGGGCTGGTAGTAGTCGTAGTACGAGACGAAGTACTCGACGGCGTTGTTGGGGAAGAGCTCCTTGAACTCGGCGTAGAGCTGCGCGGCCAGGGTCTTGTTGGGCGACATCACCAGCGTCGGGCGATTCAGCTTCTCGACCACACAGGCCACCGTGAAGGTCTTGCCGCTGCCGGTCACGCCGAGCAGGGTCTGGTGCGCGTCGCCCCGCTCGATGCCCTCCGCGAGCTGGCGGATCGCCTCCGGCTGGTCGCCCATGGGCTCGAAGTCCGAGACCAGCTCGAAGCGCCCGTCGCTGCGCTCCGGAAGGGCTCCCGCCTCCGCGCTCACTTGCGCCTCCAGCGCGGCCCCTCCGGTGTATCGACGATCTCCACGCCCTCGGCGGCGAGCTCGTCGCGGATCCGGTCGGCGGTCGCGAAGTCCTTGTCGGCGCGAGCCTGCTGCCGCTCGGCGAGCAGGCCGTCGATGCGCGGGTCCGACTCGAAGCGCTCCCCGGGCGCGTCGGCCTGCACCAGGTCGAGGCCCAGGAAGCGATCGAACTCCAGCAGCAGCGCGCGACGGTCGCCCGGTGCGAGCTCCTCGCGGCCCCTCGCCACCTCCCACGCCACGGCCAGGGCCTTCGGCGCGTTCAGGTCGTCGCGCATCGCGTCCCGGAAGCGCTCGCGATAGTCGGACTGGGCGGCCGCGTCGCCTTCGCCGGCTGCGTCCCGCACCTCGGCGGCCAGCGCCAGAAGGCGGCGGTAGCCCGTGGCGGCGGCCTCGACCACCTCGCGCGTGTAGGTCTGCTGCTGACGGTAGTGGGCCTGGAGCAGGAAGTAGCGAAACGCGAGCGGCTCGAGGCCGTCGTCCACGAGGTCCTGCAGGACCGCTCCGCCGCCCGTCGACTTCGAGATCTTGGCGCCCTGGAAGTCGATGAACTCGTTGTGCATCCAGACGTTCACCCAGGGATGCACGTCCATCGCGCACTCGGTCTGCGCGATCTCGTTGGTGTGATGGACCCGGACGTGGTCGACGCCCCCGGTGTGGATGTCGAAGTGCTCGCCCAGGTACTTCACGCTCATGGCGGAGCACTCGAGATGCCAGCCCGGGAAGCCGACGCCCCAGGGCGAGTCCCACTCCTGCTGTCGCGAGACCCCCTCGGCCGCGAACTTCCAGATCGCGAAGTCGGCGGGGTTGCGCTTGCCGCCCACCTCGTCGATGCGGCCGTGGTCGACCTGGGCCGCCAGATCGAGACCGGCGAACTCCGCGTAGCGCGGGAAGCGCGAGACGTCGAAGTAGATGCCGTCGTCGATGCGATAGGTGAAGCCCTTCTCCTCCAGGCGCCGCGCGAGCTCGATCTGCTCCGGAATGTGGTCGGTGGCCCGGCACAGGACATCGGGGTCGCGGACGTTGATGGCCCGGCGGTCCCGGAGCCACTGCTCGGTGTACATCGCCGCGATCTCGAGGGCACTGCGGCCGCTCTTCGCCGCGGCGGCCTCGATCTTGTCCTCGCCGTCGTCGCCGTCGCCCACCAGGTGCCCCACGTCGGTCACGTTGATGACGTGGGTGACCTCGTAGCCCTCCTCTTCGAGGGTCCGGCGGAGCAGGTCGGCGAACAGGTAGGGGCGCAGGTTGCCCAGGTGCTGCGGGGCATACACGGTGGGCCCGCAGCTGTAGACGCCCGCTCGCCCGGGGACGATCGGCTCGAAGGGCTCCTTCCGGCCCGTTCGCGTGTTGTGGAGGAGGAGCTTGCTCACGGGGCCATCCTACCCGCCCGCGCCCGATCCGCCGAGCGGCTCCAGCAACACTGTTGCCAGGGCGGCGATCCCCTCCGTGCGGCCGAAGGCGCCCAGGCCGTCGGTGCTGGTCACCTTGACGTTCACCCGCTCGAGCGGGGCATCGAGGAGCGCCGCCAGGTTCTCGCGCATCTTCGGCTGATGGGGTGCCAGGCGCGGGGCCTGGGCGATCACCGTCGCGTCGAGGTTCGCGACCCGGAAGCCCGCCGCGCTCATCATCTCGACCACGCGCTCGACGAGCCGGCTGCTGGCGATGCCCTCGAGGGCGGGGTCCGACGACGGAAAGTGCCGGCCGAGATCGCCCTCCCCGAGCGCGCCCAGCACCGCGTCGGCCACGGCGTGAAGCAGCGCGTCGCCGTCCGAGTGTCCCTCGAGACCCCGGTCGCCGGTCTCCTGGGACGGAAGCTCGACGCCCCCGAGCACGAGGCGGCGGTCGGGAACCAGTCGATGGGCATCGAAGCCCTGCCCCACCCTCACCGGCGCTCTCCCAGCAACGCTCGATTCCGCTCGACCAGCGCCTCGGCGATGGTCAGGTCGACCGGGTGGGTGATCTTGATGTTGTACGGGGAGCCCTCGACCACCCTGACCGCGACGCCCAGGCGCTCCACGAGCTGCGCGTCGTCGGTGGCCGTGAAGCCCTCGGCCTCGGCCTTCTCGATCCCCTCGCGCAGCAGCTCGATCCGGAAGACCTGCGGCGTCTGGGCCGCCCAGCAGGCCTCGCGCTCCGGGGTCGATCGGACACGCCCCTGCTCGACGAGCTTCACGGTATCGGGGCTGCGCCGGCCCAGGATCGCCGCGCCGCTCTCGTCGGCGGCGCGAACCACCGCTTCGACCTCTTCCCGGGTGACGAGACACCGCGCCGCATCGTGGACGGCCACCAGCTCGACGGAGCCCGGGAGCGAGGCCAGTCCGGCTGCCACCGAGTCCTGCCGCCTTGCCCCGCCGGGAACCGGCTTCGCCACGCCCGGGATGT
>JANQSB010000676.1 GCA_028284295.1 Myxococcota bacterium
CTCGGCCTCGCGCAGCCGCTCCCGGAGCCCTCCCGGGTCCGAGAGGAAGAAGGAGTCCTCCAGGTGATCGTGGTGGGGCGAGCGGTCGCCTCGGGTCATGGCAGGCAGTGTATCGCTGGCCGGCTCTCTGTTGACGTCTTCTATTGGCGCTCGATCAGTGCGTCGCGCTCCGGGCCCACCGAGACCCAGCGTACCGGCAGCTCGAGGAGCTCCTCCAGCCGATCGACGTAGCGCCGCGCGGCCGCCGGAAGCTCGCGAACGGTGCGCGCGGACGAGATCTCCTGCCTCCAGCCCGGCAGCCGCTCGTAGACGGGCTCCGCGCGCTCGAGCGTTCCCGTCGTGGGGAAGCGATCGCTCGGCTCCCCGTCGATGAGGTAGCGGGTGCAGATCGGGATCTCCTCCCAGGCGTCGAGCACGTCGAGCAGGGTCACCGCGACCTCCGTAGCCCCCTGCAGCCGGCAGCCGTAGCGCGTGGCCACCGCGTCGAACCAGCCGACGCGACGGGGGCGCCCCGTGGTCGCGCCGAACTCGTTGCCCCGGGCCCGCAGTCGGTCTCCTGTCCCGCCGTCGACCTCGGTGACGAAGGGAGTGGCTCCGACGCAGCTCGAGTAGGCCTTGGCGACGGCGACCACCCGTTCGAAGGCGCGGGGCGGAACCCCGGCGCCCACGCAGCCGAAGCCCGCCAGGGGCGAAGACGACGTGGTCCAGGGATGGACGCCGTGGTCGACGTCGCGCAGGCTCCCGAGCTGGCCCTCGAGCAGCACCCGCTCGCCCCGAGCGAGAGCCTCGTGGAGCAGCTCCGTGGTGTCGCAGACCCACGGCGCGAGTCGGTCGCCGAGATCGAGCAGGGTCGGGACGAGGTCGCCCGGGTCGATCTCGGGCAGGTCGTAGAGGTGTCGCAGCAGCACGTTCTTGGGCGTGAGCGTGGCGGCGAGTCGGTCCCGCAGTCGTGCCGGGTCGGCGAGGTCGGCGACCTGCACGCCCAGCTTCAGGGCCTTGTCGCCGTAGAAGGGTGCGATCCCGACGCGGGTCGAGCCGAAGCGCGCGTCCCCCAGTCGCTGCTCCTCGCAGGCGTCCAGCTGCACGTGGATCGGCAGGACGACCTGCGCCCGGTCCGAGACGTGGATGCGCGGCCGGGGTACGCCCCGGCGCTCGAGCTCGTCGAGCTCCGCACACAGCGCGCCCACGTCCAGGGCCACTCCGGGCCCGAGCACGTTCCCCACGTCCGGTCGGAAGACGCCCGACGGCAGGATGTGGAGGGCGAAGCGCCCCCACTCGTTGACGATGGTGTGCCCCGCGTTGCGGCCGCCCTGGAAGCGGACCACCCAGTCGGCACGCGAGGCCAGCCAGTCGGTCATGCGTCCCTTGCCCTCGTCCCCCCAGCTGGCACCCACCACGGCATCGACCGGCATGTCCGTTCCTCCTGGATCCGAATCCGTTCGTCCCGGGCATGGAAGCGTTCGGAGCGGGATCAGTCCAATGAATAGATTGGATACATAAGATAGGATCCAGTTATGGATCTCGACTCCGACCGACTCCGCGCGTTTCACGCCGTGGCGCGCAGCGGGGGCTTCTCGCGCGCCGCCCGCCGGCTGCACCGCAGCCAGCCAGCCGTCAGCCAGGCGGTCCGGGCCCTGGAGGAGGACGTCGGGGAGCCGCTCTTCGAGCGACTGGGTCGTCGCGTACGTCTCACGCGGGCCGGCGAGATCCTGCTGGAGCAGACCGAGGTGGCCTTCGCGGCGCTCGACGTCGCGCGCGATCGCCTGCAGGCCCTGTCGGGTCTCGAGCAGGGTGAGCTGGTCATCGGTACCAGCGACACGAACGCGTGCTACGTGCTGCCCCCCGTGCTGGCCGCCTATCGCTCGCGCCATCCCGGGATCGAGCTTCGCATCTCGAACCGTCCGTCCCCCGAGACCGAGGCCCAGGTGCTCGCGCGCGAGGTGGACCTCGGCTTCGTGACCCTGTCCGGGCCCGACCCGCGCCTGGTCGCGGAGCCGCTGGCAGAGCGGGAGGACGTCGCGATCTTCCCCGCCGACCACCCGCTGGCGGGGCGTCGGCGCATTCGCGTCGAGACCCTGGCCGACCAGCCGCTGGTGCTCCTCGATCGGGGAGCCCGGACCCGCAGCTGGGTCGAGGACCGACTGCGCGACGCATCCGCAGACTTCCGCGTGGCGATGGAGCTCGCCAGCATCGAGGTGGTGAAGCGGCTCGTCGCGCTCGGCTTCGGAGTCTCCGTGGTTCCGGCGATCGCGGTGTCCGACGAGCTCGCACGGGGAGAGCTCGCGGCGGCGAGGCTCCAGGGCGCCGGGCCCCGACGCCAGCTGGGGATCGTCGTTCCGCGCCGCGGCCGGCTGTCCCGAGCCGCCGCGGCGTTTCTCGAGGTCGCCCGCGAGCTCCTCTAGGCGGAGCTCTCCCGGTGGGCGGCGAGAGTCGGGCCGCGAGTAGCTCTCGAGCGCGATGGCCTTCGAGCGGTCGTGCAGCCGTCCTGCGGCCGCGTGCACGCGGATCGGCGGGCCCAGATCCTTGGAATCACACACGAATTTGAGTGTTGACATTTCACCCCACCGGCTCGTATACAAGGCTCGGGGGCGAGAGGGCAGTCGATCGCGAGCAGCAGCTGAAGCAGGAGATCCCCGAATGGCAGCCCCCACTCTCTTCGCGCGCGCCCGGCGCGCCCTTGCCCTGGTCCCGGCCGCCGGATTCCTGGTCGCCGGTCTGGCTCTTCCGGCTTCGGCCCTCGACAGCGTCGACCCCGCCGAGGTGCGCACGCCCTCCGGCGACGCCTGTCCGGAGCTGACGGCCATCAAGTATCCGTGGATCACCTGCCTCGAGAACGAGTACGGCGGCGTGACCCTGATGCTGCCCGAGCAGCCCGCGCCGCCCGAGTGCCACTGGCTGATGCCCGACGGCGAGTGCGCGGCCTCCGAGCACGAGTGGGGGATCGTGCCCAGGGTCCGCAATCACGACGATTGACGGCGGGGAGCCGCGCCTGCTGCCACCCCGGCGGCGGCAGGCCGACGCTCACGGGCGGGGATTGCCGCGACAGCGGAGAGTGCGCGCGTTAGACTCGCGCGCGCTCCTCGTGTAGACGTCCTCCCGGTCCGCGTCGGCACCGCGCCCGCCCGATGCGACTCGCGTCACGCGTTGGAGTTGGAGCACGCGCAGCGCGAGGGTCCGATGAGCACGGAAGCCACCGTGCGCTCCGCGTCGCCGGCCGAGGCCGGTCGTTCCGCGGACGGCGTCGAAGAGCGGCAGGGTGGTGATGCGCGTCGCGGGACTCCGCCGGCCGGCGGGGTCCTGCAGCTCGCCTGGCCGGCGATCCTGAGCAACCTGCTGTACTCGACGGTGGGCCTGGTCGACATCAAGATCGTCGGGTCCCTCGGTCCCAACGCGGTGGCCGCGGTGACCACGGGCAACCGCATGTTCTTCGTCCTCCAGGGCGTGCTGATGGCCGTCACCGCAGGCACCACGGCGCTGGTCGCGCGGGCCTGGGGCGCCGACGACCGGGAGGAGGCCGAACGGGTCACGCGTGCATCGATGGTGATCTGTCTCGCGGTCTCCGTGGTGATGGCCCTGCCGGGAATCCTCTTTCCCCACGAGCTCGCGGGGGTGTTCCGGGGCCTCGACGCGGAGGCGATCACCCAGGCAGCCTCGTTCATCCGCTGGCTGTCGATCTTCAACGTCGCGTTCGCCATCTCCTTCGTGCTGGGCACGGCCTGTCGCGCGGCGGGCGACACCATCACGCCGCTGTGGATCGGCGCGGTCACCAACGTCGTGAACGTGGTGCTCGTCTACGTGCTGATCTACGGCGCCTTCGGCATTCCTTCCCTGGGCGTGGCGGGTGCCGCCATCGCCAACGGTCTGGCGTTCGCGCTGGGCTCGCTCATCTTCGTCGTCAAGTGGCTTCGCGGCACCCTGATCGTGGGCCTGGGGCCGCCCGATGCCTTCGCTCCCTCGCGACTGCGCGAGATCGTGCGCATCGGCTACCCGGCGGGCATCGAGCAGTTCGTGTGGCAGCTGGGCTTCATCGCCTTCCTGTGGGTCGTCTCCCTGTACGGGACCGAGCCCTATGCGGCCTATGGGATCGGCGTGCAGATCCTCGCGCTCTCCTTCGTCGTCGGGTTCGGCTTCTCGATCGCGGCGTCGACCCACGTGGGCCAGCGTCTCGGAGCCGGCGAGCCCCGCGCGGCCGAGGAGAGCGGCTGGCACGCCATGCGGCTGGCGGTGCTGTCGATGGTGGTGTTGGGTGCGGCCGTGATCGCCCTGGCCGAGCCGCTGGCCTCCTTCATGATCGAGGATCCGGAGGTGGTGCGTCTCACGGTGGTCTTCATCTACATCCTCGGCGCCTGCCAGCCGTTGATGGCCATCGAGTTCACCCTGGGCGGAGCGCTGCGCGGGGCGGGCGACACGCGCTTTCCGCTCTATACCGTCCTGACCGGACTGATCGGCGTGCGCGTCGTCCTGTCGGCGATCGCGGCGGCCGCCGGGCTGGCCGTGGAGTGGATCTTCGCGGCCCTGATCGCCGACTACGTGGTCAAGTGCTCGATGCTCGTCACCCGCTTCCGGGGAGGCCGTTGGAAGGCCATCCGGATCGGAGCCGACGGCGACTGAGCGACCCGCTGCGGGCTATGCTGCCGCGCCTCACTCACCGATCCACCCCTCCAGGAGGAGCCCCCATGCCCAGCGTCGTCGCCACCCTGACCGTGAAGGTCGCCACCCTGACCGTGAAGGAAGACAAGATCGAACAGGCCCGTTCGGCCCTGAAGCAGCTGGCCACGGAGACCCTGGCCGAGGAGCCGGGAACCCTGGCCTACCTGTTCCACCAGCAGAAGGACGACCCGACGCGCTTCGTCGCGTACGAGAAGTACGAGAGCGACGCCGCGTTCCAGGCGCACTCGAAGAACCTGGCGTCGAAGGCGGCGACCTTCGCGGGCATCCTCGCGGGCCCGCCCGAGATCCTCGTGCTCGAGGAGATCTGAGGACCGCTCCGGCTTCAGAACTCCTGCCGGAAGGTGAGAATCTGCCAGCCGAACACGAAGCGGTTCCCGACGGCTCCGCCCGGGATGACGTCGAACAGGAATCCCGTTCCCATGTAGAAGGTGTCGCTCAGCGCGTACTCGACGCCCGTTCCGATCACCAGCAGGAAGTCGGTGTCCTCCTCGTCGCGGCCGGGCCTGCGGTCGTTGTCCTCGAGGTAGACGAGACCCATGCCAATGTGGGCGTACGGGTGCCAGTCCGCGAACTGCTCGGTGAGGGTGGGCGTCACGTAGGCCTGCACGGTCGGCGCGAACAGGACGTGGTCGTCCGAGAAGCCCAGCTGGAACAGGGGGCCGATCGAGACCATCTCGTTGATCGCGTAGGGGGCCTCGAAGGTCATCGCGAAGGTGTCCGGACCGGCCGTCATCCCCAGGGAGGCCCGGAACGAGAGGTCCGTGGTGGGCCCGTCGCTGCGATTCGTCTCACTCGAGCTCGTCCCGGTCGCCGTGTCCTGGGCGAGCACGGGCGCCGCGGTGACGATCGCCACTCCCGCGAGCAGTGCCCGGAGCCCCGGTCGGCTCCTTCCCGCCGTGGTCCCCTTCCGCGTCCGGCTCCGGATCCTTCGCATCGTCCGCCCCCCTCGTCGAAACTCCGGGACACTCTCCCAGGACCGCGGATGCGTCAACCGGCGCGGCAGACGCAGTCCGGGGCCGGGGGCCCGGTTGCCCGGTCAGCCGATTCGGGCCGTGGCGACCCACATCTCGGCTTCGGGACGCGCGGGGCCGCCCCGCCAGTCACCGTGCAGCTCGACGCCTGTGAAGCCTGCCTGCTGCAGCAGGGGCTCGATCTCGTCCAGCAGCAGGTAGTGGTGCATGACGCTTCCCAGCTTCGCTTCGCCGCCGCCCTGGGGCAGGTACTCGTAGGTCACCCGGAGGCGCTTCGCGGGGCGGTCCCAGGCACTGCGCTCGAAGACGTCGAAGCACTGGCCTGCGTGTTCCACGGTGACCACCGGGTCGAGCTGGTCGTCGGTGTGGTCGTCCGGATCGGACTCCAGGTGGAAGGCGTCCGCGCAGTAGGCGTCCAGGACGAGGGCGCCTTCGGGTGCCAGGTGGTCCCGCACCGTCCGCAGGCATCGGATCCGCGACGCCTCGTCCTCGAGGCAGTAGAAGCCACTGTGCGGGATCAGGATGCGATCGAAGCCCTCGCCGTCGAGGCAGAAGTCGACCATGTCGCTCTCGTGCAGCGCGACCCGGTCGGGCAGCCGCGTTCGGGCCCTCGCGAGCAGCTCGCTGTCGCGATCCAGTCCGGTCAGCTCGAGGGTCGGGTCGTCGGCGAGGGACGCGAGCACGCGTCCGTACCCGCAGCCGAGCTCCAGGACCCGCTTCGCCCCCGCGCA
>JANQSB010000004.1 GCA_028284295.1 Myxococcota bacterium
GGCGCGGGCCTCAGCGAGGACGACCTGGGCGACCCCGGTGGCATCGCCGTCACCCGCCTGAGCCCCAGCAGCGGCCACTGGGAGTTCTCCCTCGACGACGGCGGCAGCTGGTCCGACGTCCCGGCGGTCGCGCCCTCGAGCGCCCTGCTGCTGCGCGAGACCGACCGCATCCGCTTCGTGCCCGACGGCGCGGCCGGCGAGATCGCGAGCTTCGAGTTCGCGGCCTGGGACCAGAGCAGCGGCAACCCGGGAACGCTGACGAACGCCCTCCCGGGCGGCGGGACCAGCGCGTTCTCGACCGGCGTCGCGCGCGGCCAGCTCGTGGTCCTCGACGCGAACGACGCACCGATCCTGACTCCGGGCTCGCCCTCGCTCACGTCCATCGACGAGGACGACGTGGACAACCCGGGAGACCTCGTCTCGAACCTGTTGGGCGGGTCCGTGCGCGACCCCGACGGTGCCTCCACGATGGGCATCGCCATCACCGCCCTCGCCTCCGGCAACGGCACCTGGCAGTTCTCCACCGACGGCGGCGCCGGCTGGAACGACATGGGGAGCGTCTCCCCGGCGACCGCGCTCCTGCTTCGGGGCAGCGACCGGGTGCGCTTCGTCCCCGACGGTGAGAACGCGGACAGCGCCAGCTTCGACTTCCTGGCCTGGGACGGAAGCAGCGGCACGGCCGGGGGCACCGCGAGCACCGGGGTCGTCGGGACGACGACGCCCTTCTCCGTCGCCAGCGATACCGCGAGCATCGACGTCACGGCCGTCAACGACGCCCCCGTCCTCACCCCGAGCGCGCCGGCCCTCACTCCCATCACCGAGGACGACACGAGCAACCCGGGCGACCGGATCGACATCCTGCTCGGCAGCTCGGTCTCCGACGTCGACGCGGGGGATCCGCTGGGCATCGCCATCACCGGACTCGATCCCGGCAACGGCACCTGGCAGTTCTCCATCGACGACGGCGCCACCTGGTCCGACGTGGGCAGCGTCTCGACGACGAGCGCACTGCTGCTGAGCGAAGACGACCGGGTCCGGTTCGTCCCCGACGGCCTGAACGCCGACAGCGCCCACTTCGACTTCGTGGCCTGGGACGAGAGCGTCGGCCTGCCCGGAAACCTGGCCGACGCGACCGCCACGGGCACCACCACCCCGTTCTCCACCGCCAGCGACCGCGCGCGGATCGTCGTCGGCGCCGTCAACGAGGCGCCGGTCCTGACCCCGTCCGCTCCGGCACTCACCCCGATCACCGAGGACGAGACCGGCAACCCGGGCGACCGCGTCGGCGCCCTGCTGGGGACTTCGGTCCGCGACGACGACCTGGGCGACCCGCTCGGCATCGCCATCACCGGACTCGCTTCCGGCAATGGCAGCTGGCAGTTCTCCACCGACGACGGCGCCAGCTGGTCCGACGTCGGCAGCGCCTCGATCGGGAGCGCCCTGCTCCTTCGGGACACGGACCGGGTGCGCTTCGTCCCCGATGGCGAGAACGCCGACACGGCCCACTTCGACTTCGTCGCCTGGGACCGGAGCGGTGGCAACGCGGGCCTTCGGGCCGACGCGTCGATCCGGGGGGGCACCTCGCCCTTCTCGAACGCCAGCGACACCGCTCGGATCGACGTGACCGCGGTGAACGACGCCCCGGTGCTCGACGCGAGCGGCACGATGACCCTGAGCGACGTGCCGGAGTCGACCCCCTCGCCCGCTGGAGACCCGGTGGCCGCCATCCTGGCGAGCGCCGGGGGCGACCGGGTCACGGACGTCGACAACGGGGACCCGGAGGGCATCGCGGTCATCGGCGTCGACGACAGCAACGGTTCCTGGCAGTACTCGACCGACGACGGCGTGATGTGGACCGCCTTCGGCACGGTGAGCGACGGCGCCGCGGTGCTGCTCGACGAGAAGGCGCTCGTGCGCTTCGTCCCGGACGTGGGCTGGTTCGGCAGCTCCGGAGACATCCGCTTCCGGGCCTGGGACCAGAGCAACGGCGCGAGCGGCCAGACCGGCGTCGATGCATCGGCAAACGGGTCGACGACCGCGTTCAGCGCGGCCACCGAGTCGGCGTCACTCACGGTCACCGCGCGCAACTTCGCACCGGTGCTGACCCCGTCGGCACCCTCGCTCACCGCGATCGACGAGGACGCGGTCTCGAACCCGGGCGACCGCGTGGGCAGCCTGGTGGCCGGATCGGTCAGCGACCTCGACCCCCTGTCTCCCGTCGGCATCGCCATCACCGGCCTCGCGAGCGGAAACGGAAGCTGGCAGTTCTCTACCGACGCCGGGGGCAGCTGGACGGACATCGGGAACGTCTCCGACCGCAACGCCCTGCTGCTGCGCGACGTCGACCACGTCCGCTTCGTGCCCGACGGCCTGAACGGAGACCGGGCTTCGTTCGACTTCCGCGCCTGGGACCAGAGCGCCGGCGGTGTGGGTGCCCGGGCCGATGCGTCCGTCGCCGGCGGAGCCGCGGCCTTCTCCATGGCGACCGACACCGCCACGATCGACGTGGGCGCCGTCAACGACTCCCCGTCGATCCGGGATGCCAGCCTCGCCAGCGTCTCCTCGGACGACACGGACCCGCCGGGCGCGAGAGTCGGGTCCCTGTTCCGCGCCGGCTTCTCGGACGTGGACACGGGCGCCCGACTGTCGGGAGTCGCCGTGATCGGGAACGCGGCCGACCCCGCCACCCAGGGCGAGTGGCAGTACTCGAGCGACGGCGGCACCAGCTGGGCGGCCGTCGGCAGGGTCGGCGACGACGGGTCCGCCCTCGCGCTGTCCCGGGGCACGCTGCTCCGCTTCGTCCCCGTCTCGAGCTTCGACGGCAGCGTGGCGCTGGACGTCCGGGGCCTCGACGACGCGTATGCGGGAACCTTCTCGGCCACGACCGCCGGCGTGGAGACACGTGCAAACGTCGACGCGTCCGCCCACGGCGGCACGAGCTCCATCTCCGGAAGTGCCGCCTCCCTGGCGACCCTCGTCACGCCCGGCACGACGATCACCGACGGAGACCCCAACGATCTCGATCCCGACCCGGAGCCGGATCCGGACCCGGTCGAGGAGCCCGAGCCGGCGGACCCGACGCCCGACGAGCCCGAGACCGAGCCGCCCGCCGAAGAGCCGGAGACACCGCTCGGCCCGCCGCTCGCGGGCCCCGGCGACGAAGGAGGCGGAACCGTGGATCCGGTGGATCCCTCGGGCCCGGCCCCGGTGTCCGCGGCGCCTTCCTTCGCTCGGCCGATCATCCCGGGCGACACGGACCCGCGCTTCGACGAGAACGAAGAGGAGCGCGCGACCGCGGCGACGCGCACCGCCCTGGACGTGCTGCGGGACGTCTACCTGGGCCGCTCCTCCATCGGCGCCGACACCCTCACCAGCCTCATCTTCAACGGCCAGCGCCTCGACTTCATGGGCGAGCTCGACGCCTCCCAGGAGGACCTCCTGGCCCTGAGCCAGCTCGAGACCACGCTCGTCAGCTCGACCGTGGCCGTCACCAGCGGCCTCTCCGTGGGCTACGTGCTGTGGCTCACCCGCGGCGGGCTGCTGATCGCGAGCCTGCTGACCTCCCTGCCCGCCTGGCGCCTGGTCGACCCGATTCCCATCCTGGCGCACCTCGGTTCGGACGATGAGGAGGGCGGGCACGGCGACGACTCGCTGGGCTCGATGCTCGAGCGCGAAGACGAGGAACCCGAGCCCGGAACCCTCCCGACGTGACCTTCTTCAACGCCAAGACGCACATCGCCCTGGGACAGACCTTCCTGGTGGTGACCCTGTTGCTGGCTGCCCTGGCGGCGGGTCTCGTCCCGGACCGGGAGCGCGCCCAACGCGAGGGCCGCGCCGCACTCGCCGAGGCCCTGGCCATCACGGGCTCGGCGCTGGTCACCCAGGCCGAGCTTCGGCGCCTCCAGGCGACCCTCGGGCTCGTGGTCGAGCGCAACGACGATCTGCTGTCGGCCGGGGTCCGTCGCACCGACGGCCGCGTGATCGTCTCGGTCGCGGACCACGTGGCACGCTGGGTGCCCGATCCCGAGACCTACTCCACTCCCTCCCAGCTGAAGGTGCCGATCTGGTCCCACGGCCAGCGCTGGGGCCAGGTGGAGCTGCGCTTCCGTCCCCTGTCGCCGCCCGGAATGTGGGCCTGGCTCCACGACCCGCGCCTCCAGCTGATCGGCGGGATCGCGCTGCTCTCCTTCGTGGCCTTCTACTTCTATCTCGGGAAGATGCTCCAGCACCTGGACCCGTCCCAGGCGGTGCCGCAGCACGTGCGGTCGGCACTCGACACCCTGGCCGAAGGACTGGTCGTGATGGACACGCGGGAGCGCATCGTGCTCGCCAACCAGGCCATCGCGGCCATCGTGGGGCGCAGTCCGGAGCAGCTGATGGGGCGCCGCGTCTCCGAGCTGAACTGGGTGAACGCCGACGGAAGCTCCTTCGCCGAGGAGGAGTACCCCTGGCGGCTGGCCCTTCGCGACGGCGAGACGCGCTCGAACGACATCGTGCTGCTGCGCGATGCCGAGGACCAGCTGCGGACCTTCATCGTGAACGCCGCCCCGGTGCTCGGCGCGCGCGACAAGGCCGGTGGCGTGCTCGTCAGTCTCGACGACGTCACGGCGCTCGAGGAGCACAAGGCCGAGCTGTCCTTTGCCAAGGAGCAGGCCGAGGCCGCCAACCAGGCCAAGAGCCAGTTCCTCGCGAGCATGAGCCACGAGATCCGGACGCCGATGAACGCGATCCTCGGCTTCACCGAGGTGCTGAAGCGCGGCTACGTGACCGACGAGCAGGACCGCAACAAGTACCTGGAGACCATCCGTTCCAGCGGCGAGCACCTCCTGCAGCTGATCAACGACGTGCTCGACCTCTCGAAGGTCGAATCGGGTCACATGGAGCTCGAGCAGATGCGCTTCGCGCCCCACGCCGTCGTCCGCGAGGCGGTGACCGTCCTGTCGGGCAAGACCCAGGAGAAGGGGATCACGCTCGACTTCGAGATCCAGGGCCGGGTGCCCGAGACGGTGCTCGCCGACCCGACCCGTTTCCGGCAGATCGTGACCAACCTGCTCTCGAACGCCATCAAGTTCACCGACCAGGGCGGTGTGAAGGTCGTGCTCGGACTGACGGATGCCCGGGGCGCTTCGCGTCTGGTACTGCGGGTGAAGGACTCGGGCATCGGCCTCGAGGAGGACGCCTACGAGTCGATCTTCGACGAGTTCGTCCAGGCCGACAGCTCGGTCACGCGACGCTTCGGCGGTACGGGACTCGGTCTGCCCATCAGCCGTCGCCTCGCTCGCATGATGGGGGGTGACATCACCGTGAAGAGCGCGCTCGGCAAGGGCAGCGCCTTCACGGTGAGCATCGATCCGGGTCCCCTCGATGGGATCGCGATGCTCACTCCGGAAGAGGCCCTCGACCAGGCCCAGCCCCGGTCGAGCGAGAGTCGCGACGGCTGGGACCTGCCGTCGGCCCGCATCCTGGTCGTCGACGATGGCGAGGAGAACCGGGACCTGTTGCGCGTGGTGCTCGGCGACCTCGGGCTCGAGGTCGAAGGCGCCGAGAACGGGCAGGTCGGCGTCGAGAAGGCCCGCAGCGGCAGCTTCGACGTGGTGCTGATGGACATGCAGATGCCGGTGATGGACGGGTACACGGCCACCTCGACCCTCCGCGGCGAGGGCTACGAGGGACCCATCGTCGCGCTCACCGCCAACGCCATGAAGGGCTTCGAACGCGAGTGCCTGGAGGCCGGCTGCAGCCACTACCTCACCAAGCCCATCGACATCGATGCCCTCACCGAGACTCTGGCCGGCCTGCTCGGGGGCTCACGGCGACGTGGCGAAGCCAGACCGGCCGCCCCCGGGCCGGAGCGCCCGGCGACCCCCCGGAACGCGATGCCTGCCAGCGAGCCGATCGTCTCGTCCCTGGCCGCCAAGGGGGAGCCCTTCCTGGGCATCATCCGGAAGTTCGCGGGCCGCCTCGGCGAGAAGCTCGACGAGATGGACGGCAGCTTCCTGGCGCGCGACGGCGACGCGCTCGCGGCAGGCGCGCACTGGCTGAAGGGCTCGGCGGGGACCGTGGGCTTCGCCGAATTCCACGAGCCCGCCCTGGCCCTCGAATCCTTCGCCCGCGACGGCAAGTGGAGCGAGGCCGAAGCCGCGCTCGAGCGGATCCGGTCGCTGGCCGAGCGGATCGAGCTGCCCGGCGCACCGCCGGCAGGGAGTGCGGGATGACGGCCGCGAACCGCGCCGACAACCCGATCTCTCTCGTCACGAACGGCAACGCCGATTCGCAGACCCCGTTCAGCACGGCGACGATCATGATGGTGGACGACGAGCCGACCACCATCGAGATCCTCGAGATGTTCCTCCGCAGCGAGGGCTACGAGCGCTTCGTCCACACCAGCGACCCGACCGAGGCCATCGGCCTCGCGCGGAACGCGCGACCCGACGTGCTGCTCCTGGACGTGATGATGCCCGAGGTGAGCGGGCTCGAGCTGCTCCAGACGATCCGCAACGACGAAGACCTGCAGTACCTGCCCGTGATCATCCTGACCTCGGCGACCGAGCCGGAGACCAAGCTGCAGGCCCTGGAGCTCGGGGCCACGGACCTGCTGGCCAAGCCCGTCGATCCGAGCGAGCTCTCACTGCGCCTGCGCAACACCCTCGCGGCGAAGACCTACCAGGACCGCCTGGCCTACTACGACCGGCTGACCGGGCTTCCCAACCGCAGGCTCTTCACGGACCGCCTCGAGCGAACCCTGCAGCGGGCCCGCAGCCGCGAGATCGACTGCGCGCTGCTGCACCTGAACCTGGACCGCTTCAAGAAGGTGAACGACGCCCTGGGCCACCACGTGGGCGACGCCCTGCTGCAGGCGGTCGCCGCCCGGATCGAGCAGAGCATCCGCCCCGGGGACTTCGTCGGCGTGCCCGAGCTGCCGGAGATCCACGACCCGCTCTCGCGGGTGGGCGGCGACGAGTTCTCCGTCCTGCTGCCCGGCGCGGGCTCCGTCGAGGGAGCCTCGCGGGCCGCCGCACGCCTGCTCGAGAGCCTGGCCGACCCCTTCCAGGTCGAGGAGCACGAGCTCTTCGTCAACGCGAGTGTCGGCATCGCCCTCTTCCCGACCGACGGCGAGGACATCACCACCTTGATGGCCAACGCGGACACCGCCATGTCGCACGCGAAGAAGCGCGGGCGGAACTGCTTCCAGTTCTACGAGGCGTCGCAGAACTCGGAATCCGCCAAGCGGCTGAACCTCGAGAGCCAGCTGCACCGGGCCATCGACCGCAAGGAGCTCGTGCTCCACTACCAGCCCAAGGCCGACGTGGCGACGGATCGCATCACCGGGGTCGAGGCCCTGATGCGCTGGGATCACCCCGAGCTCGGCCTCGTGGGGCCCGACCAGTTCATTCCCATCGCCGAGGAGACGGGTCTGATCACCGCCCTGGGCGAGTGGGCGCTGCGCACGGCCTGCGAGCAGAACCGCGCCTGGCAGGAGGCCGGACTCGAGCCGATCTCGATCGCCGTGAACGTCTCGGCCAAGCAGTTCGAGAACGAGGCCTTCGTCGACGTCATCCAGCGCGCGCTGCAGCAGAGCGGCATGGACCCCAGGCACCTGATCCTGGAGCTGACCGAGAGCGTCATCATGGCCAACCCGACCCAGACGGCCACCATGCTCGACGCCATCAAGGCGATGGGAGCCCGGACCTCGGTCGACGACTTCGGGACCGGCTACTCCTCGCTCTCCAGTCTCAGCCGCTTTCCCATCGACGAGCTCAAGATCGACCAGTCCTTCGTCTCGAACCTGCCCGGCGACGAGAACGACGCCGCCATCGCCAACGCCATCGTCCTGATGGGACACAGCCTGGGGTTGACGGTCGTTGCCGAGGGCGTGGAGACGGTCGAGCAGCTGGCCTTCCTGGCGGGGCGGGCCTGCGACACCTACCAGGGCTACCTGCGCTGCAAGCCCATTCCGCCCGAAGCGCTCGAGAAGCTGCTCCAGACCGAGGCCGCCAAGACCCGGCGGTAGTCCCCGACTTGTCCCTCCCGCCGCGGCGCCTAGTCTCGGACCGAGGGGGCAGCCATTGCGCTTCGACTCCGTTCTCGCGTCCGTCGTCGGCATCGGCCTGGCCGCGACCGCTTGCGGCGATCCCGATCTGAGCGACCAGCTCAGTGGATACGGGCAGGCGATCGAGGCGATCCTCGCGCGCGAGCCGGCGCCGGTGGACGCGGACGATACGCGCGGGATGCAGCTGCCCACGCGTCGCGAGCGCCGGATCGACGTGCCCGACCACCGGATGGGGGGCATGGACTTCCTTGCCATCCAGGGCTGCCGCCTCTCGCAGCTGGTCGGCAGCCGCAACGGACCCATGGGCCGCGTGATGGTCCCCAGCCGCCGCCTGGTCTACGAGCTGGAGGTGCTCGAAGCCGCCGACGAGTGCCTCGAAGGGCTCTCCGACGGCCGGGCGGCTCGACTGGGCGGGACCCTGGCCGCGAAGCGGGCAGAGCTTCCCGCGCACCTGTGGAACGCGGTCTGGATGGGCGAGGAGATCGAGGGCTACCTGTCTTCGATGACGGGGCCGATGGCGCTGCTGTCGTCCGACGATGGCCAGGCCGGTCTCGACGGCGCGGTGGCCGTGCTCGAGCGACCGCTCGAGAGCGCCCAGGACGCTCTCGAGCTGGAAGCGGCGCTGGCGGAGCTGCGAAGCGAGCATGCCTTCGGCCCCATGCTGGGGAGCCTGCATCTCGTCCGGCGCACGCTGAACCGCGTCGCCGATCTCCTCGAGACGAGCCCGCCGACCGGGTGCCGAGGCGACGCCGTCCGCCTGGCGTCCGCCTTCGAGACCCACTACCTGAGGCTGCAGGCTCCGCTCGCAACCCTCGATCGCCGCGTGCACGCACGCCTCGAGGCACTCGACCGCCTGTTCGACGCATCTTCCGCGGGTGTGACCGGGGTGCCCGATGCCATGTCGCGCTACGCGACCGAGCAGCTGAGCCCGCGGCACCCGACGGGTGCCTGGGCGCGCTACCGCGAGGCCGTAAGGCGGCACGCCCAGGCCTGGGAGCCGACCCTCGTCTTGTGCGGTGTGCTTCCGGATGCGGAGGCCGCGTGAGCCCGCACGACGCCGACGACCCCGGCAGGCATCCGGACGGGAGCTACGGCGACGGCTACTACGACGTCCACCCGCGAATCGCCATCGACCGCCCCCTGGCCCTGGTGGGCCATCCCGGCTCCGACGTCGACCAGGTGGGACGCATCCTGTGCGGCCGCAGCGGGCTGGTCTTCAGCGACGTCGAGCGCGCGGCCGAGTCCCAGGCCGGCTGCTCGCGAGCGAGAGTGGTCCTCGAGCAGGGTGTCCAGGCTCTTCGGGAGATCGAGGCCGAAGCGCTGCACCGCGCGGTGCGGCGCCGTCCCCATGGCGTGATCGTCCTCGAGAGCAGCCTGATGACGCTTCCCGCACGGCGTGAGTGGTTGCTCGAGCGTGCATGCCTGGTCTACGTCCGGCGGGACCCGGAGAGCCTGCTCGCGCGCATTCGCCGGCGATTGCGGGACACACCCGGAAGCCTGCCCGAGTTCCTGGTCGGCGCTCCAACCGACGTCGAGGCGCTGCGCGACTTCCTGCGCGACCGGGACCAGGCCATGGAGGAGATCCCGCGCGTCGTCGAGGCACGCGACGAGCACCCCGCCCGCATCGCGGGGGAGATCCTCGACTCACTGGACCGGCTGCTGGGCGTGGAGCCGGCGCCCGGTTCATGAGAAGAGCCGCCGAAGCAGCGCTCGCCTGCCTCGTCCTCGTCGCGAGCCCGTCACCGGTCGGAGCGAGCGCCACGGGAGCCGTCGAGACCGGCGCTCTGGCTCGAGGGGACCGCGCGTGGCAGGACCGAGCCGCGTCGATCGACGAGGACCTCGCCAGGCCCGATCGGATCGAGGAAGCCGTCGGGGCCTACGGCGAGGCCGCCGCGAGCGACGCCACGAGCATCGAGGCCCGCTGGAAGCTGCTGCGTGCACTGCACTTCCTCGTGGACTTCACCCACGCGGACGAAGCCCGGAAGGAGCAGGCCCTCGCGCAGGCCGTCGCGATCGCCCGCAACGGGGTCCCGCCAGACGACGAGGGCAAGTCGGCGGGGGATCGCGCGCAGCTGCACTTCTGGACCGCGATCGTCTGGGGTGTGCGGGGACAGCGGGTCGGCCTGCTGACGATCGTCCGAGAAGGCGTTGCCAGCCGGATTCGCGAGCACGCCGAGCACGCCGCCGCCCTCGACCCGACGATCGAGCGCGGCGGGGCCTGGCGCCTGCTCTCGAGACTCCACGGCGGACTGCCCCGGGTGCCCTTCGTCTCGGGCTGGGTCGACCGCGAGCGAACCCTTCCGCTGGCCGAGCGCGCCCTGGCGGTCGATTCCGAAGACCCGGGAAATCGACTGGTGCTCGCCATGGCGCTGCTCGAGCGCGCGCCCGACCGGTCGGCCGAGGCACGGGAGATGCTGGAGATCGTCTCGCAGCTCGTGCCGCGACAGAGCCTGCTCGTCGAGGACCTGGCGATCCGAGAGCAGGCGCGCGAGCTTCTCGGCCGCTGATCCCGTCCGGACGCGGCGAGGCCTCCCTCCACGATGGAGGCGAATGGCTCGGAATCGGCGCGGACCGGCGCCGCGGGAAGCTTGCCCTGCAAGTCCGTCGCGGGACCCGCTTGCTCCAGGCGCGGGAAAGTGAAAAGATCCGGGGGCGAGGCGAGGAGAACCGTTGGCGCGCGAACCGTCCCTGCGCGAGCTGCTGTCCGGAGAGAAGCCGGGACCCGAGGCCGTCGCCTTCTGCGAGTGGATGGAGTCCCTGGACTGGGACTTCCGGGCCGCAGCCGAGGCCCGCCGCACCGAGCCCCGCCTGCTGTATCGCGAGTGGCTCGCGGGGCTGAACTGGAATCAGTCGCTGGCGGCCCGGATCTACCGCAAGCCCGGCTCCAGGAAGCGTGGCGTCACACGCCAGGCCATCGACGCGCAGATGCGCTCGCTGGGCGTGACCCGGCCTCTCGACCTGCGCAAGCAGCTCGGCGAGCAGGACCTCGAAGGCGCGCTGGACGCCATGGAGCAGGCCCAGCGGGAGATCGAGTCGCGCACCTCGACCGCGCGCCTCGCGGGCGAGCAGCTGCTGGCACTGGCCGAGACCTACCGGCGAATGGGAGACGTCGCCGCGGCGCGACGGACCCTCGACGAGCTCGTCAAGCTCGCGCGCCGCAGCGAATCGGTCGAGCTCGCGGGCCGCGCCATGCGCGCCCTGCCCTACCTGCTCTTCCAGGCGGCTGCCTACGGCCACGAGGACCGCGAGCTCATCGACACCCTGGAGGCCTGGTCCGTCGGACTGCGCGAGTCGGGCGATCTCGATGCCCTCGTCCTGTGCCTCGCACGCCTGGGCTTCGAGCTGTACGGCATCAACCGCGACGGCTCGCGCGATCGCGCCCAGCAGCTCACCAAGGAGGCCTTCGAGCTGGCCCGGGGCCCCGTCGCTCCACGCACGCGCAGCATCGTCCACGCCTGCCGGATCGTGGCCCTGAGCGACCCCGACCACCTGGACGAGCGACTTCGGATCCTGGAGCCCGTGCTCGAGGAGTCGCGCCAGCTCCCGGCCGACGACCGCTTCTTCGCCCTCGACATGCTCCTCACCGACCTCCTCGAGGCGGCGCGAGTCGACGAGCTGCCGGCAGTGCTCGAGGAGATGCGCGCGCTCGAGGACCGCTGCAGCGCGCCGTGGCCCCAGCGCTATCGGGCCACCCTCGCCATCCTGCGCGGCGACTTCGAGGAGGCCGAGCGACTGGCCGTCCTGCCGCCGACCATGCCGCTCGCGTCCGCCGCCCAGGTCCGGGGCCTGCAGCAGTACGAGGCCCTCAAGCTGCGCGGCGAATGGGAGAACCTCTCCGGGCTGGTGCGCTGGAACGCCAATCAACAGCCGGAGTTCATCGGCTACCGCTTCTGTCTCGCTCAGCTCGCCTGCCTGATGGGACGGACCGAAGGCGTCGACGACGAGCTCGACCGCTGGGCCGACCAGGGCTTCGCCTGCGTGCCCACCGACTTCCTGCGCGTCCCGAACCTCTGCATCCTCGCCGAGGTGGCGCACACCCTGGATCGACCGGACCACGCCGAGGCCCTGCACGCCCTGCTATCGCCCTTCGCCGAGCGCGTCTCGCTCGTTCGCGTGACCGCCTCGATCCAGGGGGCCGTCGCGCGCTACGTCGCCCTGCTCGAGTGCACCCTCGAGCGCTGGGACGAGGCCGAGTCCCACTTCCGCCAGGCCTGCGCGACCCACGAGGCGCTGCGCGCGCGCCCGTATACCGCATGGACCCTGTACGACCACGGCCGCATGCTGGTCGAGACCGGGCGCGATCCGGGCCGCGGTCAGGACCTGGCGCGGATGGCGTCCGGCGAGGCCGCCGCCGTCGGGATGGGCTGGCTGGTGGAGCGCTCGCGTCAGCTGATCCAGCGCGCCTGAAAGCCCCCGAGCGCCCGGGGGCAAGCGCGATCGCTTGCCCGGCAAGTGAAATTGTCGTTTGACGACGCGGGGTTCCGCTCCATACGTTGCCGCCATGACGAGCCGGCAACGCTTCTTCCTCGCGAGCGCCCTGGCGGCGCTGACCCTGGGAATCGTCGGATCCCTCTCGCCCGCGGGCGCGCGTACCGACACCTACGCCTACGACGAGGCCGGGCGCCTCGTCGAGGCCCGCCTCGGCGAGATGGTGGTCACCTACAGCTGGGATCCGGCCGGGAACCTGCTGACGCGAACGGTGCCCGAGCCGGGCGCCGGGACCATCGCCGCAGCGGCCCTGCTCGCGATGGGCTTCCTGCGGCGCCGCTCCGCACGCGGGCTTCGAGCGCGCTCGCAGCGAGGCGCTCGCGCCCCCCTGGTCCTCGTGCTGGCCGTCGCCGGGCTCGGCTCCGCGACCACCGCACGCGCCCAGTGCGACCCCATCGACCCGCCGCTACCCAGCACGAACATCGCCGTCGAGACCGGGGACGGCAGCAAGGTGCGGGTCCAGTGCGACGAGTTGTGCACGCTCACCGCCAGCGTCTCGCCGGACCCGGGGCCGGTCAGCATCTCGCCGGAGATGGTCGACCTGGGTCCGGGCGTACCCTTCGACTTCCTGCTGCTGGCCGACGCCGATGCGACGGACGGCGACACCGTGTCGGTCTTCATCCAGTACTCCTGCCCGGGTGGCGGGAGCTCGTTCGACTACCGCGCCTACATCCAGGCCATCGACAACCAGACCATCGAGAGCAAGGGCGGCGGCACCGACGCCGACCCGGTGAGCACGCGCAACGGCGAGCTCTTCAAGGAGCTCTCTCCGGATCTTGACCTCGGCGGTCCCCTGCCTCTGCGCTTTCAGCGCTACTACGCGTCGAACCTCCTGACGGACGCGCGCACCGACAGCCGCCTCGGGGACAACTGGCTGCACAACTTCCGCTGGGAGCTACGAGCGCGCTCCCGCGACGCGGTCCTCACGACGCCGGTCGGGCGCACCGTACGCTTCCTCAAGCAGGGGGACGACTGGGTGCTGATCGGCCCGACGGCCATCCCCTTCCAGCTGGCCGACAACGACGCGACCAACGGCACCACCCTGTACGACCCCCGGACCGCGCTCTTCTACGAGTTCAGCATCGGCGACGTCCTGCTGAGCGTGAGGGATGGAAACGGCAACACCCATACCCTCGGATACTCGCTTCCGGGTCCCGGCCAGCTCCAGCTCGACAGCGTGAGCGACGGTCTGGGCCGCACCCTCAGCTTCACGTACACGAGCGGTCTGATGAAGAGCGTCAGCGACGGCAACCGCACCGTGCTCTTCGACCACAGCGGAAACGACCTCAGCTCGGTCACGGACGCGACGGGCCAGACGACGCTCTACGCGTACGATAGCGGCGCGCTGCTCGTCAGCGAGACGCGTCCGGAGGGCAACGTGCCCTTCTCACAGACCTGGTCGACGGGGGGCGGCGGTGCTTCGTCCGGTGGCAGCGGCGCGGGCATCGTCACCGGCCTCTCGCAGGTGATGACCCAGACCGACGCCGACGGCAACAGCGTCGGCTTCGCCTATGCGGCCCCCTCGACGACCATCACCGACGTCCTCGGAAGCCGCACACACTTGCACGACGCGGCCGGAGAGCTCACCCAGAGCACCGACCGGACAGGAGAGAGCGTCTCGATCGAGCTCGACGACGACGGCCGGCGCAGCGACGTGACCGACCGCTTCGGCGACACCACGAGCACCGCCTACGACGCGGTCGGCGGAGCCCCCGAGACCATCACCCACGCCGACGGAACGGAGTCGCATCTGGCCTACACCAGCCGCACGGTGGGTTCCCTGACGGCACGCGACCTCACCACCGTCACCAACACGGACGGCACCACGGAGACCCTCGGCTACGACGCCGATGGCAACCGCAACTCGCGAACGGACCCGGCTGGCAACGTCTCGACCACCACCTACGACGGCAACGGCCGGACCCTGACGGCCACGAATCCCGAGACGGGCACCACCACCATGGCGTACGACGGCGCCGCCAACCCGATCTCCCACACCGACCCGGCCGGAAACACCACCACCATCGACTACGACGCGATGCTGCGCCCGGAGCTCGTCACCTACGAGGACACGGAGACGGTCGGCCTGGGCTACGACGCCAACGACAACGTGACCAGCCGGACCGACGAGCGCGGCAACATCACCACCGTCGACTACGACGACAACGGCAATCCCGGCACGCTCACCGATCCGCAGGGAAGCGTGAGCTACGGCTACGACGGCAACGACCGGGCCACGAGCCGCACGGACCGCACCGGCCGCACGATGAGCGTCGCCTACGACGCCACGGGTCGGCTCGCTTCGAGTACCGACGAGGGCAACAACACCACGACCTTCGACTACGACGCCCGGGGACGCCTGTCCCAGGTGACGCAGCCGGAAGGCAACGGGGTCGGACTCCAGTACGACGCCGAGGGCCTCCTCGCCATACTCACCGACGGCCGCGGCGAGTCCCTCTCCTTGAGCCGCGACGCCATGGGCCGCGCCACCCAGCTGACCACGCCCCGGGGCGACCCCTGGCGCATCGACTACGACCTGATGGGTCGGCCGAGCCTGTACGAGGACCCGGAAGGTGGGGAGACCACGGTGGCGCGCGACCCCAACGGAGCGGTCAGCGCCATCATGCTGCCCGGGGGCACCGTGACGGGCCAGTACGAGTACGACGGCCTCGGCAATCTCGACCGGGTCTGGGACCCGAACGGCCAGCCCTGGGAACGGGCCCACGACACGTCGGGACGCCCCGTCTCGCGAACCGACCCCCTGGGCCAGACCACGACCATCGACTACGACGAGCGCAACCGGGTCTCCGGCTTCACCTTCGCGGGTTCCCTGGGGAGCCTGCAGATCGCCCGGGACGAGGCCGGCAACCCTACGGCCGTCAGTGGCTCGGACGGCACGGCCATGACCATGGGCTACGACAGCGCCGGGCGCGCCACATCGGGTACCGGGCTCTCGCTCTCCCGGGACGCCGAGGGTCGCGTCACCGACAGCAACGGCATCGGGGTGACCTACAACAGCGCCGGCCTGCCCGAGACGATGACCCTGGCGCCGGGCGTGACCGTCACCTACGGCTACGACGCGAACGGACGGCCCACCACGGTGGACGACTCGTTCGGCAACGGCGTCATCCTGAGCTATGACGGCGACGGGAACCTCGCGTCGATCGTCCGCTCCAACGGCACCACCACCACCTACAGCTACGACGAGGACGGAAAGCTCATCGGCATCGACGAGGGCAGCTTCGGCGACACCTGGCTGACACGAGACGCGCTCGGGCGGGTCACCGGGGTCGAGCGCACCGGCATCGGCGACGACATGCTGCCCCTGGACGGCATCTCCCAGGGCTTCGACGACGCGTCGCAGGTGGAGGGCGCCGGGTACGACGAGCTGGGGCGCATGGTCGAGGACGGGTCGGACAGCTACGACTGGAGCCTGGGCGGCCCCCTCTGGAGCCACACCCGCGACGGCGAGACCACCGACTCCGAGTACGACGCCTTCGGCAACCGCACCTCGAGGACGCGCGGCGGTGAGACCCGCGACTACGTCTGGAACTACGCGCTGGACCTCTCCGGCCTTTCCATCGAGCGGGACGGAGGCGAGGACCAGCGCTACTGGGTCCACCTCACGCTCGGGCACCTGCTCTACCGAATCGACCCCGAGACGGGCGCGCCCACCTTCTATCACTTCAACGAGTCGGGCGATACGACCTTCCTGACGGACGGCATGGGCAACCAGGTGGCCCAGTACCGCTACTCGCCCTTCGGACGCATCGACCGGGGGGAGGGGCAGGACGAGCCCTTCACCTACCGCGGCCAGTTCGGCGGCTTCGAGGACTCCCCGGGGCTGCACCTGATTCCGCGATTCGGCTGGTACGACTCGGACCGCCAGCGATACATGGAGCGTCAGCCGGACGCCATGCGCCCGAATCACGTGAACCCCTACGACTTCTTCGGCAACAACCCGTTCCGCCTGCCGACCGGGCTGCCGCGCGTGCCTCCGATCGGAACCGTCCCCAGCGTGCCGGAGCTGATCGACCGGGCGAGCGGGCCCCAGGTCGACCGCACGACGGACCGCGCGGAGCGCCGGCTGACCTTCGCCGCGCAGGACCTCGGCTCGATCTTCCTGGACGAGTTCGAGGACGGGCCCCTCGACGGCCTTCCCTTCAACCCGAACGGTCTCGGCAGCGAGCTCGACCTCACCGAAGAGGAGGCCGAGGCCGCCCTGACGCGGCTCTCGCGGGACCTGCTGCTGCTGGCCGCGGCGCTCCAACGCAGCATTCCCTTCGAGTTCTTCTCGGACAGCGACGCGACGAACCAGTTCCCGCTGGGACCGCTGAATCACCGCGAGGCACCGAACAAGCCCGAGCTGGCCGAGCCCAGGCCCGGCAAGGCCCCCTCCCTGCGACTGCGCACCTCCTTCTAGCGGCGCTCCGGCGCGGACCTTTGGATCGCTCCCAGCAGCCCCTCGCTCACGTAGACGAGCATCAGGACGAGGAGCACGGCCCCGCCCGGCAGCCGGAACACGAGCAGCAGCAGGCCGGCGCCGATCGATCCGAAGTAGACGGCCCTCGCCCGCGCGCTGCCGAAGTGCTTGAAGGAACGGAACGGGATCGGGACGACCATCAGGCCCGCCGCGACCAGCACCAGGGCGACGAGCAGCCCCGGCTCGCCCAGCAGCGCCCAACCGGTCTCGTGCCACGCCATGACCAGCGTCACGACGAGCAGCGCCGCCACGGGCGTGGGGATTCCCGAGAAGGACGCGTCGCCCTGGTCCGGGCGGCTGTTGAAGAGCGCCAACCGGACGGCGCTGCACCCGACGAAGAGCGCCAGCGGGAGCAAGGCGACGGGTACCCCCGCCAGCCGGCCGAGGTCGTCGAGACGCCAGGCCCAGGCCAGCCAGGCCGGCGCCACCCCGAAGGAGATCACGTCGGCGAGGCTGTCGAGCTGCTCGCCGAAGGAGCTCCGGGCGTCGAGCATCCGGGCGACCCGCCCGTCCACCATGTCGCACAGCGCGGCGGCGATGAGCGCATTGCAGGCCCAGTAGGCGTGCTCGGCAGCCCACATCATCGAGAGCAGGGCCGAGAAGACGCCGGCCAGGGTGACGGCGGCCGGGATCGCGAGCTTCACGATTCCCCGGCGCGGGCTGTGGGGTGGGCGGGCAGGTGCACGGCGAGAAGGTCCCCGCTCACCCGCCGGTGCGCCACCCGGTGCGCATCCCGGCGATCCAGATCACCCTCGAGCCGCGGGATCCCGCCTCACATCGCGAAGAAGGGCCAGTCGGGCTCGAGGCCGAAGAGGATCTGACCGACCGCTTCCAGACGCGCCTCGGCCACGAAGGCGTGCTGGCTGATCACGTGGACGTCGCGGAAGTAGCGCGGAAAGCGCTGCTCCTCACGGATTCCGGCGGTGCCGACGCAGGAGTGGACGAGATCGACCGCCTCGACCGCCGACAGCACCGCGTGGGAGCTGGCCTGCTGGCAGCGCGCCTTCTCCTCCATGTCGAGGGGGCGCTCGTGCGCGATCTCCCACGCCTCTCCGTACGCCTCGTGAAATAAGGCCCGTGCGGCCCGGAGGGTGGCGTCGGCGCGTGCCAGCCGTAGCTGGGCGCGGTGCCGATTGCGCAGCGTGTTCCCGGTGTAGGCGGGCACGCGCGCGCCGAGCTCGCGCAGCTCGTCGACGGCCGCCCGGGCGATGCCCAGCGCCACCGTGGCGTGACACGCCACGGTCGTCCAGACCACGAGTCGCGAGAGCGGGCCTTCGTAGGCGGGAGCCGGCTGCTCGAGCGGCCCGAAGGGCGCCGTGCGCTCGGAGGGAACGAAGACGTCCTCCATCTGCAGGTCGTGGCTGCCGGTGCCGCACATCCCCATGGTGTTCCAGTTGGGCAGGATCTCGCAGTCGCCGATCGGTGCGAGCATCAGCAGCACCTCGGGAAGCCCCTCGGCATCGACACGCGGGGTGTCGCCGTCGTACACGTCCGCCAGTCCGATCGTCCAGGTGGAGCCGTGGCAGTTGCTGTTGAAGGGCGTGCGTCCGGTCACGCGGAAGCCGCCCTCCACCGCGACGGCGCGGCGGTGGGGGTTGAAGGCGCCGCTGACGACGGCATCGGGTGCGCCGTAGGCCTCGGCGCTCACCGCGTCCGCGAAGAAGCCCCCGTACAGCTCGCTGGCGTTGCTGACCTGAACGTTCCAGGCCGCCGCACTGTCGATTCGAGCCAGCTCTTCGGCCACGCTGAGCTCGGCGACCGGATCGAGACCCAGGCCGCCCCGTGTGACCGGGCGGAGCATCCGGTAGAAGCCCGCATCTCGCAGTGCCTCGTGCACCTCGGGCGCGAGCCGCTTCCTCCGCTCGGATTCGTCCGCGTACTCGCAGATCAGCGGCGCGAGTCGCGCCAGTGCGTCCCGGAGCCCTTCGTCGGGGGTCGTCGTTGCCGTCGCCATGCCCGGTGTCCTCCTGTGGTGTCGAGAGGATTGTCGGCGGCGGCGACGCGTGACACAATGCCAAGAATCCGAACGATCCTGCCAGCCCCGTTGCAAGCGAGGTCTCCGCGTGCCCGAGTACAAGATCCCGACGCCCCGACTCCCTGCCCCCGGCGCTCCGCGACGCCGGGTCGTCGTCGTCACCAGCGCCCATGCGCGGTCGCTCGAGTACATGGGACCGCTGCAGGTCTTCGACGAGGCCCGGATCTTCCTGCAGTACGCGGGCCGCCTGGATCTGGCCTACGACCTCGAAGTCGTCAGCATCGGGGAGGGCTCGGTCTATGACCGCAAGGGACTCACGATCGAGGCCGGCAAGCCCTACCACCGCCTGCGGGGCCCGGTGGACACCCTCCTCTTCCAGGGCGCCGACGAGCACGATCTGTGCCTCCAGGACGAACGCTTCCTGGCCTGGGTGGCGCGGATGTCCACGCGGGTGCGACGGATCGTGAGCATCTGCACCGGCTCGTTCATCCTGGCCGAGGCGGGCGTTCTCGACGGCCGGCGCGCCACCACCCACTGGTGTGCGAGCGACGACTTCCGCCGCCGCTACCCGAAGGTGACCCTCGAGCCCGACGCCATCTACGTGAAGGACGGGCACGTCTACACCTCGGCCGGGGCCACCTCGGGGATGGACCTGGCGATCGCTCTCGTCGAGGAGGACTACGGCACCGACTTCGCTCGCCGGGTCGCCCAGGGTCTCGTGATGTTCCTGCGACGCCCCGGAAACCAGTCGCAGTTCAGCGTGCAGGTGGCCACCGACCCGACCGACGGAGCCGCCCTGGAGGACGTCGCCCGCCACATCTTCGATCATCTGGGCGACGACCTGCGCGTCGAAGCGCTGGCCGAGCACTTCGGCATGAGCCCGCGCAACTTCGCCCGGGTCTTCCGCCGCGAAGTGGGCGTCGCACCCGGCCGCTACGTCGAGCAGTGCCGCCTCGAGCGTGCCCGGCAGTACCTGGAGGAGACGGACGCCTCCATGAGCGAAATCGCCGAGCGCTGTGGCTACACGACCGCGGATGGTCTGCGCCTGGCCTTCGAGCGCAACCTCGGCGCGTCTCCGCGCTCGTACCGCAAGCGCTTCACTTCGGCCGACCCGACCCTTTCCGCCTAGGGGCCAACGCTCGGAGCAGGGAATCTGCTGCCGATCAGTCGTCGCGCGCGGCAGGCTGCAGCGTCCGACGCAGCCGTTCCGATTCGAAGCCGTGCCCTTCGACCTTCTCCACGAGCGCGGCGTAGAGCGCCGGTTCCATCTGCGGGGAGCGGGAGAGGATCCACAGGTAGTTGCGAGACGGGTGCCCGACCACCGCGTAGCGGTAGTCGGCGTCGAGCTCGACGATCCAGTACGAGCCCCAGAAGGGCCGGAAGAAGCTCACCCGCAGCTTGGCGGGCGCAGCGTCGGGGTCGGGCTGCCAGGCCACGCCGGTCGCGCTCCGTTCCTCCCCGTCGAGGGTCTCCGTGCGGCAGCGGTTCTCGACGCGGATGTCGCCATCCGGACGCAGGCTGTAGTCCGCGGTCGTCGCCACGCAGCCTTCCTGGAAGCTCTGCGGGAAGCTCGCGATCTCGTACCAGCGCCCCAGGTAGCGCTGGACGTCGAGCTCCTGCACCACCTCCAGGGGAGGAGCCGATGCGCAGGCGAGGGTCGCACCTGCCAGTGCCACGAGCGCCGTCGAAGTGGCCCTCGAGCGCACCGCTCAGATGGTCTCGCCCTTCTCCGTGCACGAGCCGGCGGGCGGGTGATGGGCCTCGTAGAGGCTCAGGTACTCCTCGAAGCTGGTGCTGCCGTCGCCGTCGGCGTCCGTCTGCTCGAAGCTCACGCCATAGCGGGCGAGCTCCGCCTCTTCGTACTCGGTCGCGCTGAGCGCACCGTCCTCGTCCGCATCCGCCATCTCGAAGATGTGCTCGACCACTTCGCGGCCGTCCCCGGCGAGTGCCGCCGGGCCGAACCCGATGATCAGGACGAGGGAGATCAGGTACGTGGAGATCAGGGACGAGGAGATCCGGGAACCCGTGAGACGCATGTTCGAAACCTCTCTTTTCTCTTTTCTCTCTACTGTCCTCTACCGTCGGCGACCGGTCCGCGACGGGACCGGAGTGCCGGCGACTGGACGCCTTTCCTACGGCCAGGTTGTAGCCGATCGCGTGCGGCGACCGAAGCGCCCCGCCGATCCCGACCCTCCCGGATAGAGCGCGTGCATCAGCCGCGCCAACGCCTGCCGCTTCTCGGGCGGCGTGGGGGCGAGGACCCCGTGGCGCTGCAGCGCGGCGACGAGCTTCTCGGGCCGCTGTTCCTCGTCTCCCACGATCTCGACGTGGCCGGCCGCGATCCGCTCGCTCTCCACGCGCGGGTCTTCGAGCACGCGCTCGTTCCACTGCTCCTCCAGGCTGAAGACGAAGTCGCTCTCCGCGCAGCGCCCCGAGGGCTCGAGACGGCGGCAGGTGTTCCGCTCGTCGGTCATGACGTTGAGGTGACCCGAGACCGCCGGCCACAGCGCCCCGGGCTCCCGCACGATCTCGGCCCGGGGGTGGATCTCCGGCCAGTTCGAGCCGGTCGCGATCTGACACGCCGCCATGCTGATCCCGAGAGTCACCACGTGCAGCCAGGTGCGGCCGCAGTCCGACGCGATGTCGATCCCGCCGAACGGAGACGACACGGTCACGAGGCGGTACGCCGAGGGCGTCGCATGTGGATCGGCCTCCCCGCTGAGCGCCGCTCGCGCCACCAGCCCGCCCTGACTGTGGCCGATCACCGTGATGCGGTCGTCGCGCATGTGCTCGCGAAGCCCGCGCAGCGCCGTCCGCAGCTGATCCGCAGACGTCCGGAGGCTGTCGCGGTAGTCGTAGTTGAAGCAGATCGCCTGCTGCCCGTGGAGTTCGAACACCCGGGCGAGGGAACGGAAGCGCCCACCCGACGCGTAGCAGCCGTGCACCAGCAGCACGAGCGGTCGCTCCGGATCGAGGGTCCGGGCCCGGGTGGGGTCGTGGGTGCATGCCGCCAGACCCTGGAGGTGGCGGACCTCCCCTCCCCCGAAGGCCAGCGGGCTCGTCGCCGGCGTTCGTCCACACCCGAGCGACCCGAAGGCCAGCCCCAGCAGCACCGAGAGGAGAAGCGGGCGCGCGAGATGGAGCCGGCTCCGGCCAGGCGCGATCGGCATCCCGAGAGACTAACCTGCCGAGCGTCGTCGCGGGAAGCGAATGCCCGGGCGCGACCGGCGGCCGCTGCCGACCGGCCTCGGCGTCGGTGTCGCGTCCTGGTGTCACGACGACGCCGGTCTTCCGCTAGCGTCCTCCGTCGAGACATCCTGCAACCCGGAGGTCGCCCCGTGAGCTTCAGCTCGAGCTTCCCCGCCACCTGCGGGATCGCCCTGGTCGTCCTGACCTGCACGGGAGTGGCGCTCGCACAGCCCCTGGTCACGGGAGATCTCACGCTCTACTACGACTTCGACGACAACGTCGGGGGGCAGATCCTCGACGAGTCCGGCAACGGCTTCCACGCCGAGATCGTGGAGGGCGGTGACAACACGTTGCTGATCGACACCGTCGACCCGCTCCGTGGAGCTGCGGCGGGGGTGTTCGTCCAGTCCTCCGACCCGCTCGACGTTCCCGTCTATCTCGACGTGAAGGGCGAGGACATCACGGAGGACTTCCCCGAGCTCCTCCCGACGGACGCCATCACGATGGCCGCATGGCTGAAGCTCACCGCGAACATGGGCAACGACCAGTCGGTGTTCCAGGCGCGCTCACAGGACGGGTCGTTCTCGGTGCTCTTCCAGGTCCAGGCTGACGGCCGGCTGCGCATGACCCTCCGCGAGCAGCAGAACAGCATCACGGTCGCGAACGTGCGCGTCTACACGGATGGCAGCACCGACAACACCTCCGCGCCCTTCCCCGTCGACGAGTGGTTCCACTACGCCGGCACCTACGATGCCGAGTCGAAGCTCTGGGCGCTTTACTTCGACGGGGACCCGATCGCGAACGGCTCGGGGACGGGGGAGCCGATCGGCGACTGGGGCGGCCTACCCTCCGACTTCTTCGGCGCGGGCGTGGGCGCCATCTACGACAGCAACCTCCGCAATCTCGACGGGGCGATGGACGAGCTGTACGTCTTCCACCGGGCGCTGTCCGCGCAGGAAGTCCAGACCCTCTACGCCCCCGAGCCGGACGGTGCCTGGCTGGCGGGCTTGGCGTTGGCCGGAGTGTGGGCCGCGCGGAGGACGGCTTCGCGTCCTCCGCGCGGGATCGAACGGACCCGGGGGTCCTCGAAGGGCTCGCGGTAGCTCGTCGCTACTTCGAGTCCCGGCTGTCGTCCGGCGCCGGCTCGGGATCGCGATCCCGCTCCGCGGGGTCGAGCTTCGGGATCTCGACCCCGAAGCCACCGGACGGGGTCAGGACTCCCGACCAGGGGTTGTAGCTGCCGGTCTGCACGGTCACGTCGATCGCGGCCTCGAGCGAAGGCGACCCCGGCCCGGGGCCGGGCCCGCCTTCGGGCTGGGGCGGCAGGTAGCTGCAGACGCCCTCGCAGTGACCGAGCAGGATGACCTCGTCGCTTCCGGCGTCCGTCTCCAGTCGCAGCACGGCTTCGTGCAGACCCGGCAGCAGCGGGTGGTACTCGACGGTGAGCAGCTCCATGCCCCCGGGCTGCAGGTTGCAGTGGGCGCTCGGCGGCTGGGTCACCTTGCCGTCGCATTCCGAGCGGACGACGCGGAAGTAGCTCGCCTCGTACCCGCTCACGCCCAGGCGACCGCGCTGGAGCGGCGCATTGCCGAAGTTCGTCACCAGCACGTTGCGGACGTGATCGTTCGGGCCGTTGGCGGCGTCGCCGCGCTTCAGGCTGACGACTCGCGGCAGCACCTCGAGATCGGCCTGCACGCCGTTGGCGAGCAGCGTGGCGTAGAGCTCCACCTGCTGCTGACCGGCGTCGGACCACGAGACGGCCAGCTGGGCCTGGTGCGGCCCCCAGGTGCTCGTCTCCACCAGCAGGTCCAGCGCGACTCCGCTGCCGGACGGCAGCACGAAGGGCAGCTCGCTTCCGAAGGGCAGCTCGACGTCGAAGGCGCCGGCGTCGCGACCGATCACCCGGATGTCCTCGACGAGCACGCCGGCGGCCCCGTCGCTCTCGAGCCGCAGCGCCGACTCCACCCGCTGGGTGGTACCGATGGGCGCGTCGCCCGCATCCGCGTAGCCGGGGTCGATGCGAAGCGAGCCGGCCTGGGAGCCGAACTGCGGCGCCTGCAGGGTGAACTCGATGAAGAAGGGCTCGCTCGGGTCCACCGGAACAGGATCGTTCGCGTTCTCGGTGAAGAACTGCACGCGCCACTCCAGCTTCTCGGTCATGCGACCGTTCACGTCCGGGCTCAGCGCGTAGGTCGGCGTGGCCACGATGTCGCAGGGCGAGAGGTAGAGCGAGCCGTCGCCGTCGGGGTCGCCGGCCTGCTCGAGGTCGCAGCCCATGTCCACCGGGAAGGGCTCCTGGGGACCCAAGTCGCCGACCTCGGCGATGCGCAGCTTGTCGGCGATCACGTAGTCGCGCAGCGGCGAGCCCTCGGGCGCGGGACCGCTGCCGATCTGCACGAAGAAGGCCGCGCTCTCGACCAGCACCGACGGTCCGAAGTTCTCGCGCCAGAAGGCGCCCGACGGATCCGGGTTGCCTTCCGGGTCGACGCTCTCGACCGCCCACGCGAAGGTGTGCACGTAGCGGTTGCGCTCCACGTCGAGCTCGACGCCAGCGAAGGAGAGCGGCCGCGCGATGGTCCGGCTTCCGCGCACCACCTTCAGGTGGGGGATCACCTGGTGCACAGGAGAGCTGAACTGGGGATAGCTCAGGCTGATCGGATCGCCCGTGTGCGCGTCGACGTACTCGAGGACGTAGCTCGTGTCCTCGATCGGGTCGGCTGCGGGCGCTCCCTGCAGCAGGCACACGGGCTTGAAGGTGCCCGGGCTGCCGCCGGCCAGGTCGCGCCCCTGGGTGAAGGAGGAAGTCTCGCTCGGCAGCTGCTCGTCGCAGGCGCCGTACGGATTGCGGACGAGCTCGTTGCCGCTGTAGCTGAAGAGGCCCACCGCGAGGGTGTCGAGCTGGACCGCGAAGCCGCTGCCCAGGCCTTCCACCTCGAGCAGCGTGCGGGTCTCGGGGTGCGCGGCATAGCCGCCGCACAGGCTCACGGTGTCGAGGTTCGCCTCGCGACCACCCAGGTCGTAGTTCGTGAGGGTCGCCTCGTAGGTGAGCACCGGGAAGCCGCCCCCCTCGACGAAGAGGCAGCGGCTGCGGCGCAGCTCGCGCAGCCGCTCCGGCGGGATCATCGAGTGGTGGAGCTCCGAGACGAGCTGATCGCCGTCGGGGCCACCGTCGCTGTGGTAGGCCTTGCCGTCGATCTCGACCCAGGGCGGACCGGAGGTCTGCAGAGGCGTGAGCGGCTGCAGATCGGGCCGGATGCGCTCGTTGAAGTCCGCGTCGCCGCCGCCGAGCATCAGCTCGGCAATGGGGACGCAGGCCAGATTCTGGAACGCAGCCACGGCCAGCAGCAGGCAAGAGGCCAGGGAAATGCGTGCGGATCGCGAGGAAGCTGAGGTCGTCATCGGTCTTCTCCATTCTCGGGAGCCCGCCAGGCGGCGCGGACTCGGGGATTGGAGGTGAGTGCACGACGACGACAGGACGCTCCTCCCGAAGGGTGTGAGTCGGTTCACACCGGAGCAGCAGAGGGGCAGATGTCCCCGCAGCCCGGGGCGGCACGCACCGAGGCGGCTATCCTGACGCCCCCATGTCGACCGATACAGACGCGCGTCAGAGTCGTGCCGAGGTCCTGGCGGGCCTCTACCGGGCCCACCGGGCCGGACAACCGCTGGACCCGGCCTGGGTCTCCGTCTTCGAAGCCCTGGACGAGGAGGCCCGGAGCTGGCTCGAGGGCATCGCGTCGCGGGCCAGCCGTGCGGCCGCCGCCGAGTCCTCCGCCGGCGGGGCCGACCTGCACGCCTTCGCCCGGGATGCCATGCGCACCGGCGACCTGGTCCGCGCCTACCGGGTCCGAGGCCACCTGGAGGCCGATCTCGACCCCCTGGGCCTGGTGAAGCCGGAGCCCCACCCGGACCTCCAGCCCGCCACCTACGGCTTCGGCCCCGAAGACCTCGACCGCTCGGTCTATCTCGCCGGCAAGCTGGGCCTCGACTCGGCCACCGTGCGCGAGACCGTGGCGGTCCTGCGGCGCGACTACTGCGGGAAGATCGGCTTCGAGTTCATGCACCTGCAGGACCCGGACCAGAAGCAGTGGATCCTCGACCGCATCGAAGGCGTCGACGCCCGCACCCAGCTGAAGGACGAGGGGCGGCGCGAGATCCTGCGGATGCTGAGCCGGGTCGAGTGCTTCGAGCGCTTCCTGGACCGCAAGTACACCGGCGTCAAGCGCTTCGGCCTGGACGGCTCCGAATCGAGCCTGGTCGCCCTCGAGACCATCGTGCGCCGCGCCCCGGAGCTGGGCATCGAGGAGATCGTCTTCGGCATGGCCCATCGCGGCCGCCTGAACGTGCTGGCCAACCTGCTCGGCAAGCCCGAGGCGGCGATCTTCCACGAGTTCCACGGAGGATCCGCCACCCCGGAGGACGTCGGCGGCTACGGCGACGTGAAGTACCACCTGGGCGCCTCGACCGACCGCGTCCTCGACGGCCACTCGCTGCACCTCTCGCTGACGCCGAACCCCTCGCACCTGGAGGCGGTGGACCCGGTGGTGCGCGGCAAGGTGCGCGCCCGCCAGCGCCAGCTGCAGGACACCGAGCGCACCCGCTGCATCCCCCTTCTCATCCACGGCGACGCGGCCTTCGCGGGCCAGGGCGTGGTGGCCGAGTGCCTCCAGTTCGTCGAGCTCGACGGCTACCGCGACGGCGGCTGCGTGCACCTCATCATCAACAACCAGATCGGCTTCACGGCCAGCCCCGCCGAGTCGCGCTCGACGCCCTACTGCTCGGACGTCGCCAAGGGGGTCCAGGCGCCGATCCTGCACGTGAACGGGGACGATCCGGAGGCGGTGGTGCACGCCGCCGACATCGCCATCCGCTTCCGCCAGGCCTTCCGACGGGACGTGGTGCTGGACGTCTACTGCTATCGCCGCTTCGGCCACAACGAGGGCGACGAGCCGGCCTTCACCCAGCCCCTGATGTACCGGGCCATCGCCTCGCATCCCAGCACCCGCGAGATCTACGCGGCGCGCCTGGTGGAGGGAGGCGTCGTCGCCCAGCAGGACGCCGATCGCCTGGTGAGCGAGTGCAACGAGCGCCTCGAGCAGGAGTTCGAACGCTCCGCCGACTTCCGGCCGGAGAAGGCCGAGTGGCTCGAGAGCTACTGGTCGGGACTCGAGCCCGTCCGCGGCTACGACGCGCGCCGCGGCGTGACCGAGGTGAAGGACGAGGTGCTGCAGGAGATCGGGCAGGCGCTGGTGACGGTGCCCGAGGGTCTGCAGGTCAATCGCAAGCTCAACCGGCACCTGAAGGCCCGCCGCAAGATGCTCGAGACCGGCGAAGGCGTCGACTGGGCGACCGCCGAGGCGCTCGCCTTCGGCAGCCTCCTGATGGAGGGCCATCCGGTACGCCTCTCGGGCGAGGACTCGGTGCGCGGCACCTTCTCGCAACGCCACGCCTCCTGGGTCGACCAGACCGACGGCCGCGAGTACCTGCCCTTGAACCACATCCGGGACAGCCAGGAGCACTTCGAGGCCCTGGACAGCCCGCTCTCGGAGTACGGGGTGCTGGGCTACGAGTACGGCTACGCGATGGCCGAGCCCCAGGCCCTGGTCGTGTGGGAGGCGCAGTTCGGAGACTTCGCGAACGGCGCCCAGGTGATCATCGACCAGTTCGTCACGGCGGGCGAGTCGAAGTGGCTGCGCATGTCGGGGCTGGTGCTGCTGCTGCCCCACGGCTACGAGGGCCAGGGGCCAGAGCACAGCTCCGCCCGGGTCGAGCGCTTCCTGCAGCTGTGCGCCGACGACAACATCCAGGTGGTGAACTGCACGACGCCCGCCAACTACTTCCACGCTCTCCGGCGCCAGCTGCACCGGTCCTTCCGCAAACCCCTGATCGTGATGGCGCCGAAGTCGCTGCTGCGCCACAAGCGCTGCGTCTCCCGGCTGGCCGACCTGGGACCGGGGACCAACTTCCATCGGGTTCTGTACGACGACGAGCGGCCCTCCCCGCCCGAGGAGGCGCGCCAGGTGGTGCTCTGCGCCGGCAAGGTCTACTACGACCTGCTGGAAGAGCGCGAGCGGCGGGGCATTCGCGACGTGCACTTCCTGCGACTCGAGCAGCTCTACCCGCTTCCCGCCGACGCCCTGCTGGAGGAGCTGGCACCCTACAAGCACTGCCAGCTCGTCTGGTGCCAGGAGGAGCCCCGCAACAAGGGCTGCTGGAACTACATCGACGAGCAGCTGGAGGAGCTGGCCATCGAGGCGGGCTTCGACGACCCGCGGCCCCGCTACGCCGGTCGCCTGACCACCGCTTCGCCGGCCGCCGGCCTGCTCGAGCGGCACAAGGCCGAGCAGGCCCAGCTCGTCGACGAGGCGCTCACCGTCGGACTTCCCTGGGTGGGCCGCCTGGCCGCCGCCAAGGCCGAGAGCGCTGCCCTGGAAGCCCAGGCCGCCCGGGAGAAGTAGGCATGGACATCGTCGTCCCCGAGCTGGGCGAATCGATCACCGAGGCGACGGTCGCCGTCTGGCTCGCGAAGCCCGGCGAGGCGGTGGCCTCGGACCAGCCGATCGTCGAGCTCGAGACCGACAAGGCCACGCTGGAGATCGGCGCCCCCAAGGCCGGCGTGCTGGCCGAGGTGCTGGTGGAAGAAGGCGAGGACGTGGCGGTGGGAGCCGTCCTCGGACGCATCGTCGAGGGCGAAGGTGCGGTGGCCCCGCCTCCGGCCGCGGCGACGGAGCCGACTGCGACGGCCAGCGCCGCGGGGCCCGCCGCCGCGGAAGCCCCCGCGGCTGCAAGGGCCGGGGAGGCCCCCGCGGCCCTGCCCGACCTCGACCCGTCGTCCATCGCGGCCAGCGGTGCCGACGGACGCATCCGCCGGGAGGATCTCGAGTCGGCGCTGGGCATCTCCGCGGATCAGCTCGGTCCGGCGGCGCGCAAGTGGATCGAGGAGCACGACCTGGACCCGGCCCACATCCCGGGCAGTGGCCCCGGCGGGCGCATCACCAAGGGCGACGTGATCGACCACCTGGAACGATCCGCGGCCCGGGCCGCCGCCTCGCCGGAGCCGGTCCCCGCCCCGTCTCCTTCCGCATCCGGCCCGCAGCGCGCGAGCGAACGCGTGAAGATGTCGCGCATGCGGCGGACCATCGCCGCCCGCCTCAAGGAGGCCCAGGAGACCGCGGCCATCCTGACGACCTTCAACGAGGCGGACATGAGCGCGGTGATCGCCCTGCGCCGCAAGCATCGCGACGACTTCGAGGAGCGCCACGGCGTGCGCCTGGGCTTCATGTCCTTCTTCGCGAAGGCCGCCGCCGCCGCCCTGCTGCGCATTCCGGAGGTCAACGCCGAGATCGACGGCGACCACGTGGTCTACCACCGGCACGCGGACATCGGCATGGCGGTGAGCACCGACAACGGTCTGGTGGTGCCGGTCGTTCGCGACTGCCACACGCGCTCCTTCGCCGAGATCGAGCAGGACCTGGCCCGCCTGGCCGAGCGCGCGCGCGACGGCGAGCTCACCCTCGAGGAGATGAGCGGCGGCACCTTCAGCATCACCAACGGCGGGGTGTTCGGATCGCTGATGTCGACGCCCATCCTCAACCGCCCCCAGTCGGCGATCCTGGGTCTGCACAAGATCGAAGAGCGACCGGTCGTGATCGACGGCGAGATCGTCGCGAGGCCGATGATGTACCTGGCCCTCTCCTACGACCACCGCCTGGTGGACGGACGCGAGGCCGTGAGCTTCCTGGTGATGATCAAGCAGGCGATCGAGGACCCGGAACGGCTCCTCTTCGACCTCTGAGCCCGGGCGTGTAGAGGCGGGTAGAGATGGCAGATCCCGAACGATTCGATCTCGTGGTGATCGGCGGTGGCCCGGGCGGCTACGTGGCCTCCATCCGCGCGGCGCAGCTGGGCATGAAGACCGCCTGCGTCGAGAGCCGATCGACCCTCGGAGGCACCTGCCTGAACGTCGGCTGCATCCCCTCGAAGGCGCTGCTGCACAGCAGCGAACGCTTCGCGACCACCCGCGACCACGCCGAGGAGCACGGCATCCGGATCGGCGAGGTGAAGCTCGACCTCGACCGCATGATGGGTCGCAAACGCGAGGTGGTGGACGGCCTGACGAAGGGCATCGCCCAGCTGTTCGCGAAGAACGGGGTCGAGTCCGTGCCCGGACGCGGCCGCATCACCGGCCCGGGTCTCGTCGAGGTCACGACCGAGGCGGGCGCGGTCCGGAGCCTGGCGTGCGACCGCATCGTGGTCGCGACGGGGTCCGAATCGGCTCCGCTGGCAGGGGTCGAGGTGGACGAGAAGCGCATCGTCAGCTCGACGGGCGCACTTTCGCTGGAGACGGTTCCCGAGCACCTGGTGGTGATCGGCGCCGGCGTGATCGGCCTCGAGCTGGGCTCGGTGTGGCGGCGCCTCGGGGCCCGGGTGACGGTGGTCGAGTACCTCGACCGGATCCTGCCCGGCATGGATGCCGACCTCGCGAGACAGGGACAGCGCCTGCTCGGCCGCCAGGGGCTCGAGTTCCTGCTGTCCGCAGCGGTGCGTGGCGCCGAGACCCGACCCGACGGCGTCGATCTCCGAGTCGAGCCGGCGGCCGGAGGCGAGGCGGAAGCGCTCTCGGCCGACGTGGTGCTCGTCGCCGTGGGTCGCCGGCCCTACACCGAAGGCCTCGGCCTCGACGAGCTGGGCGTGACCCGCGACGACCGCGGCTTCGTCCAGGTGGACGAGCGCTTCGAGACCTCGGTGCCCGGCATCTTCGCCATCGGCGACTGCATCCCGGGTCCGATGCTGGCCCACAAGGCCGAAGAGGACGGCGTCGTGTGCGCGGAGATCCTCGCGGGCCAGAGCGGTCACGTGGACTACGACAAGGTGCCCGCGGTGGTCTACACGGCGCCCGAGATCGCCGGCGTCGGCCACACCGAGGACACCCTGCGCGAGGCGGGGATCGAGTACAAGGCGGGCAAGGTTCCCTTCCTCGCGAACAGCCGCGGTCGCGCCATCGGCGAGACGGACGGCTTCGCGAAGGTGCTCGCCGACGCCCGCACGGACCGGCTGCTGGGCGTCCACGTCATCGGGCCGATGGCGGGCGACCTGCTGCAGGAGGCCGTGGTCGCGCTGGAGTTCGGCGCCAGCGCCGAGGATCTCGCCCGCACCGTGCACTCCCACCCGGCCCTCGGCGAGACGGTGAAGGAAGCCGCGCTGGCGGCACTGGGACGCCCCATCCACGTGTGAGCCCGGCCCCGGCCCCGCTCGACCGCCGAAGGGAGGCCGCCCGCGCCGCTTCGTGCGATGCTCGGCGCGTGCACGTGGGACTGCCCGATACGAGCGCCTGGCCGCGGTGGGGTCGCGACAACGTCCTGAACGCGGCGCTCGTCCTGGCAACGCCGCTTCCCGCGATCGTCGTCACGTGGCTGCTCTTCCACGCGTTCGCCCCGGGAGCCATCCCGCCCGCACCCGAGCGGCTCGACCTGGCCGACCCCCGAGCTGCGGCGGCCTGGCTGCTCCACCGGCCGCTCCTGTCGCTGAACCTCCTGTACTTCGTGTTCGTGAACCTGCAGTTCTTCGCGGTCGCGCTGGTGCAACGCAGCAGCTGGCTCATCGATCCCTACTGGACCCTCCTGCCCCTCTTCATCGCGGGCTTCTACGCCGCCCATCCGCTCGCCGAGCCGCAGCCGACCCGGCTCGGGCTGGCAGCCGTGGCGCTCGCCATCTGGAGCCTCCGGCTCACCGGCAACTACTTCCGCCGCGAGGACTGGCGCTTCGGGCTGCGCGAGGACTGGCGCTACGCGAAGATGCGCCGCGAACGTCCGGGCTTCTGGTGGCAGCAGTTCTTCGTCGTCCACCTGGCCCAGCACGGCATGCTCGTCGGCCTCACCCTGCCCTTCTGGGCCATCTGCTTCCGGCCGGTGCCCCTCTCCGCAGCGGACCTCGTCTGCCTCGGACTGGCATGGGCCGGCATCTCGATCGCCCACGTCGCCGACGTGCAGCTCGACCGCTTCATGCGGGGCAACGAGGAACGTCGGGCCCGGGGAGAAGAGCCCGTGCGGGTCCTCCGCACGGGAATCTGGCGCCTCTCGCGACACCCCAACTACTTCGGCGAGCAGCTCTTCTGGTGGTCCATCGCCGGCTTCGGCGTCGTCTGCGGCGAGCCGTGGGTCGTCGTCGGCACCCTGTTCAACTCGAGCGTACTGGCGGCCGTGACGGTCATGACCGAGCGGCGGATGCTCGACGTCCCGGAGCGCCGGGACGCCTACGCGGCCTATCGCGCGCGCACCTCGGTCTGGATCCCGTGGCCGCCCCGACGGGAAGACGCGGCGGCTCCGGACCGGATCGGGGCGCCGGCCCGGGACTGAGTTCGAGCCCGGTCGGAGCTGGATCCGGACCCGGTACAGGGTCCTGGATCCACCCGTGTGCGTCTCCGTACCCGGAGCAGGACCGCGAGACACCCTCGCGGCCCTGCTCCGACTCGAGCGATCAGGCGGCCCGATCGTTCCTCGGTGCCCGACTCCGCACGGGGACCAGCTCCGGCTGCACGTCGTTCACGTGCTCGCGGAAGCGCTCCCGCAGGTAGACATAGACACCACCCAGCGCGATGAACGAGACCGCGCAGCCCAGTGCAAAGAGATCGACGTCGGTCATCCCTCTTCCCTCCCGAGAATCAGAGCGCCAGCGGAGAGGATCGAAGGGACCCAGATGCCGACGAAGATGCCGCGCTCGTGGTCTCCGCTGAAGAAGAGCGAGACCGAGGCCACGAAGGAGAGCCCGGCGGCCAACAGGAACAGGCCCTTGGCCTTGCTCACTCCGGGAACCACCTCGTCGCGGGCGCGGGCCTCCGTGACCGGCACCTCCAGGGGGTCTTCACGAAACGTCATGGGGAATTGCCTCCTTGAATCCGCCGACGGCGGTGGATGGGTTCTGACGAGTCGCGAGGATCGCAGATGTCTATATTTTGTCAATATATTTATTAGACAAATTTGATCGTCCCACTTCCGCCTGTGAGGGCCCGGATCGGGATCCCCAGGGTGATCGAACCGCTCCGAGCCTGTCGGATCGCGCAGGATCCGTCGATCCTCCTTCGGTCTGTCGAGCTTTTGTCTACTATTCGATGGCACGGTCCGGACGTGCCGGATCGCGCTCGCATCCCCACCCCCCTCTCGAGGAGCTCTCGCGAATGCCTCGTTCCAAGGCACAGGACGCACGCCCCGCCGGCTATCAGATCGGCACCGTCGCGACGCTGACCGGGCTGGACCCGCACACCATCCGGGCCTGGGAGAGGCGCTACGGCGCCGTCAAGCCGGACCGGTCCGAGAAGGGACGCCGCGTCTACGGCGACGAGCAGGTCGAGCGCCTGCAGCTCTTGAAGGCCCTCGTGGACTGCGGGGAGGCGATCGGCTCCATCGCGCACCTGGCCGAGGACACCCTGCGCAAGCGGCTCCACAAGATCGCGGGACTGTCGGATTCGAAGGGACGCGAGCCGAAGCGGATCAAGACGGGCCGCCCGCTGCGCCTGGGCCTGCTGGCCCCCTCCATCGCCGCACAGATGCGCTCGCGTCCGGCCGGCATGGCCGGCTTCGAGATCCGCGCGACCCGCGATCGGCCCGAGTCGTTCCTGCGTGCGCTCGCCAAGGAGCCCTGCGACGTCGTCGTGCTCGAGCTCGACCAGCTCGGGACCGAGCCGGCCCGCCAGCTCGACGCCTGCCTGGAGGCCTCCGGCGCGCGCCTGGCGGTGGTCGTCTACACCTTCGCGCCGGCCGGAGAGCTGGCGCGCCTGGCGCGTCGTTCGGCACGGCTGGTGCGCGGCCCGCTGCGGGTGGAAGCCCTGCGACGGACCATCCTGGACCAGATCGCCGGCGCGGAAGCGCGGCAGCGACGCCTGCCCACGCCGCGCCTGCCGCGCACGCCCTCGCCCGAACGGCGGCTCTCGGACGAGCAGCTCGCGCGCCTCGCCGAGGTGAGCACCTCCGTGGAGTGCGAATGCCCGAACCACCTGTCCGCGATCATCTCCGGCCTGATCGCCTTCGAGACCTACTCCCGCGATTGCGAGAGCCGCGACGAGGCGGACGCCGAGATGCACGCGGAGCTGGCCTCGGGGACGGCGCGGGCCCGCTCCGTGATGGAGCAGCTGCTCGAGGGCCTGTGCGAGTACGAGGGCATCCAGCTCTAGATCGAGCGCGGGACGGGCCGCAGACGGGCCCGTACGAACCGAGCCGAGCGACGAGGGAATCCGATGAAGCGAAATCTGGACGGAGCCGTGGTGATCGTCGCGGGCGCGAGCGGCGCCCTCGGGTCGGCCATCGGACACGAGCTGGTCAAATCGGGCACGCGACTCGTGCTCTTCGGCCGCGACACCGCGAAGCTGACCGCGACGGGACTCGCCGGTCCGCAGGTCGAAGGCGACCTGGTCGAAGCGGCTGCCTGCACGAACGCAGTCGAGGAGGCGCTGTCGCACTACGGCCGCCTGGACGGGGTGGTGAACGCCGCCGGAGTCGTGGCGTTCGGCGAGGCCGAGTCGCTCAGCGACGCGGTGATCGACTCCCTGCTGGCCGCCAACCTGCTGGGCCCCGTCCGGCTGATGCGCGCCGCCCTGCCCCATCTCGAGCGAGGGGGCTTCCTCGCCAACCTGAGTGCCGTGGTCGCGGAACGGCCGGTGGCGAACATGGCCTTCTACTCCGCCACGAAGGCGGCGCTCACGGCATTCGACCACGCCCTGACCCGCGAGGTCCGGCGTCACGGGGTGGACGTGATCGACATCCGCCCGCCCCACACCGAGACGGGGCTCGCGCAACGACCGATCGCGGGCACCGCCCCGCGGCTTCCCGAGGGCCTGGCGCCCGCGCACGTGGCGAAGACCATCGTCGCCGCGATCGCGAACGGCGCCCGCGAGCTCTCCTCGAAGGACTTCTGAACGGGCCGCTCGGAGCTAGGAGCCCAGGAGCTCGGGCGTGAGCACTCCTCCCTCCAGCAGTCGCTCGCGAACGCGCGCCTCGATCCGGGCGTCTTCCTCGCGCTTCTCCGGCGACCTCCGCTCGAGGGAGCGAAGCGGCATCTGCATCCGCGCGTTGCTGGCGAGCTCGTCGCGGTTGCGATCCAGGAAGCTCCAGTAGAGAGACGTGATCGGGCAGTCGCGCTTCGGGGAGAAGCGACAGCTGCCGCAGGCGTCGGACATCCGATGGATGTACGCGGCACCGGAGACGTAGGGCTTCGTGGTGAAGAGATTGCCGAGTGCGAAGGTGCCCATGCCCAGCACGTTCGGCTCGACCACCCAGTCGAAGGCGTCGACGAAGGCTACGTGGAACCAGTCGCTGAGCTCGCGCGGTGACACGCCGAGCAGGGTGGCGATGTTCGCGAGCACCATCAGCCGATTGATGTGGTGGGTGTAGCCGGTCTCCCAGACGTCCCGGACGGCGGCGTCCAGACACGCGAGGCCCGACGGCGTGCCCCAGAACGCCTCCGGCAGGGGCACGTCCGCCTCGAGCCGGGCGGGAGTCGCGCCTCCGTCGATCCGGGCCGGAACCCGACCCGCCCGCCAGCTCCGGCCGGCCCAACGCTCGAAGCCGCCCGTGCCGGGCCGGCGGGCCACGTCGGAGGCTGCGCCACCGGGAAGACGACGGAAGCCGTCCGTCGCCTCGTGCACGTGGTGCACGAACTCGCGCCAGCCGAGCACCTGTCGGACGAAGCCCTCCTGGCTCGCCAGGGGAAGCGTCATCGCCTCGACGTCCGAAACGACGCGGGCCGGCAGCAGCCGGCCGAGGTTGAGGAGCGGGGAGACG
>JANQSB010000010.1 GCA_028284295.1 Myxococcota bacterium
CCCTCCGGCGGCCGGATGGCACGGAAGTGGATGTTGAAGCCGTGGGCCACCGCCAGGTAGGTGCCGTCCTCCAGGTTCGGATGGATCTCCTCGGCGTAGACGCCGGCCGCGAGCTCGTCGGGCAGGGTCAGCATGATGACGTCCGCCTGCCGCGCGGCCTCGGCCACGGTCGCGACCGAGAGGCCCGCTCCCTCCGCCTTGGCCCACGAAGCCGAGTCCTTCCGCAGACCCACCACCACGTCGATCCCCGAGGCCTTCAGGTTCTGCGCGTGCGCATGCCCCTGACTGCCGTAGCCCATGACGGCGACCTTCTTGCCGGCCAATCGTCCGAGGTCTGCGTCCTTGTCGTAGTAGATGTTCAGTGCCATGGGGGTCGCCATTCCAGTGCAGGTCGAGGGGCCCCACAACGGGTGCGGGGCGCCGGTTTCGGGTTCGGAGGTGCTCCGGGTTGCTGGGAGGATCGCGCCCTCCGCCGGGTGGGGGTCATGGCCCGGGGAGCCGGATGGTCGGCGCGGGCATGTGCGCGGATCCCGCTAAGCCCGCGAGATTACGCGAGCTTTCCGGGAGTGTCAAAATCGCGGAGGCTCTCGGGGTGGCGCTCAGCCCACGTCTCGCGGCCGCTCGATGGCCAGCGCCCCGAACTCGCTCTCGTACGCTTCGACGACGCCGTTCAGCAGACGCGAGAGGCGCTTGGCCGCATAGGGGCTGAGGATGAGGCGGTCCGAGATCTCGACCGTGACGGGCTGGCCCGGGCCCTTCCACCCCTGGTTGGTTCCGAAGAGCACCGCGACCTCGTCGCGCGTGTGCGCGACGTTGCAGACGTTCGCGTAGGTCGTGCGCATGTCGGCGTCTTCCCAGACGACGCTCGGACGGCTTTCGAGGCAGGTGGCCATGGGGAACGGTCTCCGTGCTCGAGCCCTGTGCGCCCGAGCCACGGAGGAGTCGTCCGCCGCGCCGGCATGTGTCGGAGGCTGCCGGCTGCCTGCCGGCCGCTGACGACGCGCGGCTCAGCTCGCGGGACCCGTCGGGACCTGCGGACCCAGATCGAGCTCCCCGAAGCGCGCCTCGTACTGCCCGATCACGTTCTGCAGCAGCATGGACAGCCGCTTGGCGGCGTAGGGGCTCATGATCATCCGATCCGAGAGCTCGACGGTCACCTCCTGCTCGTTCCCCTGCCAGGCGCGGTTGGTGCCGAACAGGACGACCACCTCCTCCCGGGTGCTCGAGACGTTGCAGACGTTCACGTAGGTGCTGCGGAGATGGGAGTCGTCCCAGATCACCTTGGGCTGACGGGAAGGGGATTGACCAGACGGGGGCGTTTCGCTCATGGGCTTCCTCCTCGATGCTGCGTGTGGGGTTCGCTCTCTTCGGGGCGCGCCGTGCACCCGCTTCAGCTCGCGTCCTCGACGGCCAGGCCGGTACTCGCGACCTCCGCCTGGGCGCGACGCACGTATCGCGGCGCGAGGTCGAGCTCGGAGCTCTCGCCCGCTGCGATCCGCGCGGCACCCAGTCGCGCCACGTCGGCGGCGTCCGGCCAGCGGGCTTCGAGCTCCTGACCGGCGCATTCCGGAGCCAGCAGCCCGGTTCCCTCTCCGACGATGCGACAGGGCTGGGGCAGCCGGCCTGCGAGCGCCCGGGGCTCGAAGAGCCCGGCAGGCTCGAGCC
>JANQSB010000011.1 GCA_028284295.1 Myxococcota bacterium
TCGCATCTTCATCTTCGACGTCGCCACGGACCCGGCGAACCCGGCGCTGCTCCACACCATCGAGGACTTCCCGGAGAGAAGCGGGGGCGTGGTCGGGCCGGCTGCCTTCCTGGCGCTCCCCGATGCGATGCTCATCGCCGGCCTGTCGAACACCCGCGACGGCGGCGGCAAGACGGGCCTGGTCGAGTTCACGAATCGCGGCGAGTTCGTGAAGACCCGCTGGATGCCCGAGGGCGCCCCCTTCGGTGGCGAGCTGCGGGCGAATCCTCGGCTGAATCGCATGCTGACCGGCTCCTTCACGGGTCGGCGCACCTACACGCGCGATCTGCGCGAGCTGATGGCGAACCCGAGGACCCCCGCGGCCTTCGGCGGCACCGTGGTGCTGTGGGATCTCCACGTCCGCAAGCCCCTGCAGATCCTGCCCGTTCCGGGCGGGCCTCTGGCGCTGCGTTGGGCGACGGGCCCGCGCCACGACTACGCGTTCGTGGTCACGGCGCTCGAGTCGAAGCTGTGGGGCATCTTCCGACAGGACGACGGCAGCTTCGAGGCCCGCGTCGTCGCGGACATCGGCGACCCCGAGGCGCAGCCCCTGCCCGTCGACCTGAGTCTCTCGTCGGACGACCGCTACCTGTTCGTCGTGAGCTTCCGGGACGGCATGGTACGCGTCTACGACACCTCGGATCCCTACGAGCCCGACGAGGTGCTCGCCCAGCGGATCGGCTCGCAGCTGGGCACCGTGGCCCAGAGCTGGGACGCGACCCGGGTGTACTTCTCGTCGTCCTTCCTTCGCAACTGGGACGGGCGCGGCGAGTCGGAGGAGCAGTTCGTGCGTGCCTTCGCATTCGATGGCAAGGACCTCGAGCCGCGCTTCGACGTGGACTTCGCGGGTCGGGGTCTGGGCAATCCGCACGCGCTCTTCCTCGGCTCGGAGTCGTTCTACCGCGGGCGAGTCGCCGGTCTGGGCCGCTAGGGGGTGTCGCTCCGGCCGCCCAGAGCGTGTCGGGCGGCGGCCGCGTCGGCGGTGCTGTTGCTCGGCGGCTGCGGGTTGTGGGCTCCACCCGCCGACGATCCGCTCGAGCGCGTGCTCGCGAAGGTCGAGGCCGTGCGGGGCATCCAGGCCCCGCGACCCATCGATGCGCGCGTGGTGGGGCAGGACGAGCTTCGCGCGATGATCCGGAGCGCCATCGAGGCCCACCGCACGCCCGAAGAGATCCATGCCTTCGAGGAAGGGCTCGTGACCGTGGGCCTGTGGCCCGCGGATCGGCCGTTGCTGGAGGAGTTCGTGGCGGTCATGACCGAAGAGCTCGCGGGCCTGTACCTCGTCGACCAGCGCGCGCTCGTGGTGCCGAGCGAGGTCCCGCAGTCCTTCGAGAGCTGGCTCGCTGCCGCGGAGGCGCGCCAGGACCCCGAGGCCTCCTTCGCGCTGGCCCACGAGCTGGTGCACCTGCTGCAGCACCGGGCGTACCCCGAGCTCTTCGAGGACGATGCCCTCTACTTCGGTCGGGACGATCTGGGGCTCGCCGTCCAGACGGCCATCGAAGGCGACGCCATGTACTTCGGTCTGCTGGCCGAAGACCGGCCGCTGCCGCCCGTCCAGGTGGTGGAGGAGCTCTTCGGCCGCGAGTACGACGATCCGGACAGCCGTCTCGCGCAGGCGCCGCGCCTGCTGCGGGAGCTCGTCGGCTTCCCCTACGCCCGCGGCTATGCGCTGGCCCATGCCGAGGGCGGAGCGCTCCTCGAGGATCCGCCGGCCTCGACCGAGCAGGCCCTGCATCCGGAGCGCCGGAACGCCGAGTTCACGGTCTACGACCTCGCGGGACTCCTGGACGTGCTGCCGCCCGGATGCGCGCGGGTGTTCGAGAACGGCGTCGGAGAGCTGCAGCTGCGGGTCTGGGTGCGCGAGCTCTCGGCCGGCAGCGGCCCCGATCCGCTCCTCGTCGCGGACGGCTGGGATGGGGATCGCTACCTGGCGCTGCGCTGCGCGGAGCGTCGGGCGCTCGTGTGGCTCTCTTCCTGGGACGACGCCGCGGAGGCGGCGGAGTTCGCGTCCTCGGTAGAAGCCCTGACCGACGACTGGGTCCGCCGCGCCGGGCTCTCGGGCCCCTTGCGCGTCGAGCGGGCCGGCCGGGACGTGCTGGTCGCGAGCCCCGAGCTCGCTGGCCGGGGCGCCGAGCTCCGCGAACGCGTCCGTCGCGGGCGGGTCTCGCGGGTCTCCGAGCTCCGTCGCTTCGCGGACCCCGACTAGCCCGCCGGGAGTCGCCTGGCTTTGCCGGGGAGGCATTCAGAGCTCGACAGTTCCCGGATGCGTGTGGGAAAGAGATGCTCCCCAACAGGCGCGTGCGGGCCGACGCGACCCGCTACGCCGAGCAGGTGGGACCCGCCCGGGGCACGCGGGACGACGCCGCCGCCGGGCCCGGCGACTCGGAGGCGGCCGCCGAGCAGGTCCCGTCGAAGTGGTCCGCGTGCTCGGTTCGGAAGCGCCGGCTGTGGTCCTCCCCGAAGAGTCGCTTCCCGAGGTACTGGTGGAAGTCCACGACGGCCCGCTCGAGCTCGACGAGCCGGCCGCCCTTCGAGCGCCGACTCGAGATGCCCTGCTGAACCATCTCGCAGATCTCCCGATCCTCTGCGGTCGTCTGCTCGGCGATCGCGATGTATTCCTGGCTGGCCTGGAAGGCGTGGAGCGAGCAGGATCCGGTAGCGATCTCGCAGGTCGTCGGGCCCGTGGGCAGGACGCGGGCCCAGTTCATGTAGCCGTCGTACAGGTTGCAGACGAAGTTCGGCGGCAGGCAGATCGAGAGGTAGTGCACCTCGCGAGACCGACCGCGGATCCAGTCCTTCCACGTGTCGGGATCGTCCAGCTGGCTGCCGCCGGTGATCGACCAGTCGGCGTGCCCCTCGACGTAGAAGCAGTCTCGGGTGGATGCGGCCGTCTCGACGGTGCGGGGATGGACGGCGAAGAAATGGTAGCCCTCGACGAAGTTCTCCATGGGGAGCTTCCAGTTGGCCTGCCACGGCTGCACGTCGATCGGATACCGGTGCTCGAAGCGCTCGACCCCGTAGCGGGCGAAGTACTTCTCGAGGCCTCGAAACCGCTCGTCGAGCGCGGGCGCGTCGTCGTCGAGGCTGACGAATACCAGGCCGAAGAAGGTCCCCAGCCGGAAGCGCGGCAGGCAGTGTGTCGCGCGGTCGACCGCCACTTCGCCGCGATGCGGAACGCCCTGGAGCGCGCCTGCCTGGCCATAGGTCCAGGCGTGATACGGGCAGACGATCTTGCTCGTGTTGCCGCTGCCCTGCAGCATCACCGCGCCACGGTGGCGACACACGTTCGACAGTGCACGCAGCTCGCCGTCGCTCCCGCGAACCACGACCACGTGCTCGTCGGCGATCTTCAGCGCGTGGTAGTCGCCCGGGTCCGGGAGATCGGCCTCCATGCAGACGAACACCCAGTCGGCGGCGAAGATCTGCCGCCGCTCGATCTCGAAGTGCTCGGGGTCTCGATAGGTCTCGAACGGCAGGGCCTCGGCTTCGCCGGGCTGCTGTGCGGTGATGCGATGCAGATCGTTCAGGGACATGGGTTCTTCCTCCAGCGGAACGAGATACGGAACACATGTGTACCATAACCGAGAGCGAAATATGATACAATCATGTTCCGTTATCGCCCTTCAGCGGCCCAGGGGCCATCCCCTCGGGGTACCCTCTCCGTAGAGGACGAAATCATCGATGACGAGACGAGACCAGCGCCTCGTGCAGTCCGAAGCCGCGATCATGGAGGCAGGCATCCGCACCTTCGTGAGCAACCCCTCTGCCGGCATGTCGGAGATCGCGCTGGCATCGGGGGTGGGCCGGACGACCCTCTATCGCCACTACCCGTCCCGCGAGGCGCTCATCCAGGCCATCGCGCTGCAGTGCCTCGACGAGATCGACGCGGCCCTGGCGCCTCTCTACGAATCTGACGATTCGTCTGCGATCGCCACGACGCTCGCGGTGCTCATTCCCATCGCCGATCGCTTCCGCTTCCTCTCGGTCCTGTGGGCAGACGCCGAGAGGAACCCGCGCGTCGTCGAGAGGATGGAGGAGTCGAGGCGCGACACGCGAGCGTTGATGGACTACGCGAAGACGCGAGGCGAGGTTGCATCGGATCTGCCTTCGGAGTGGCTGGCGGAGTTCTTCGAGATGACGCTCTACGCGGCCTGGTCTCTCGTCGAGCAGGAGACGCTCACCAGCGAGGACGCGGCTCGCTTCGCCACCCAGTCCTTCCTGCACGGGTGCGGTCCATGAGTCGCCCGCGACTCCTCGCCGGCATCGTCGCCCTCGTGTGCGCCAACGCTCTGCTCCCACGAGTCGCTTCGGCCGACTCGGCCGACGGGGCGCGCGCGAGAGAGTTGGTCGAGCGGTACTACGCGCTCGAGCAGCAAGGGGACTACGCGGGTATGAGCTCCGTCTTCGACCCGGACGCCGTGGTCCGGTACCGCTTCGACTACGGCTGGTGGTGGCCCGACGACGTGATCGAGTTCGAGGTCTCGGAGATGGAAAGGAGCGGCGCGTGGGGGGAGGACAGCGCCTTCGCGTTCGAGCTGGCGGCACCGGTTCGTGAGATCGAGTCTGTCCAGCTCGCCGGGGACACGGCAGTCGTCCAGGTCGCGACCCGAGCGATCTACACCTGGAGCGGCGAGAGCGGGATGATGAAGGGCCGGGACGAGTTCCAGCTACGCTTCGTCGACGGAACCCCCTGGATCATGCGCTACGAGTCCGAGCAGTCCTTCTGAGCCCCAGATCCCGACTGGCCCGTCGGGAGTCTCCCCGGCTTTGCAGGGGAGGCCCCCAGAGCTCGGCAGCTCCGGGATGAGTCCGGGAGCGCGGCGCGCGCCGGGGGCTGCGCGAGATGCTTCGCCGCAGTCACACCCGGGTGCGTCGGATCACGGCGCGTCGCCTCCGGGCCAGCCGCTCGGCGCGCTCTTCGGGCCCGACCCGGGCCGTATCGGCGGGGAGCTCCGCGTCCACGCCTGCGAGGGGCACCACCCGCATCCGCGGTTTCGGGGCGTGGTCCGCCAGCAGGAAGCGCGCGGCGATCGAGCCCAGGGTGTGGCCGCCCGGGTCGAGCCAGTTCGCGACGCCGGGGTCCCGGTGGGCGATCACCGCCCGGAACGTGCCGTCCTCGTCGATCTCCGCCTGGTGGCGGTTGAGCGAGCTCTGCCGGGTCGCGTAGTCGACGCTCTCCCAGTACCAGGTGGCCAGGCTCACGCTCCAGTGATGGCAGGGCGGGGGCTCGAACTCGAGCAGGACTGCCTGGTCGGGCTCGCAGCGGAAGTTCCCGATTCCGTAGGCCTGTCCCGCGAGCCCGGAGTGCTCGCCCGCGGCTTCGGGCAGGTGCACGAGCAGGCTGTTCGGGTCGAGGCCCAGGAAACTGCGGCTCATCCGCTCCCACAGCGCGCCGCCGCGCGCGAGCCAGGTCTCGAGACGCTCGAGCCCTTCGGCTACCTGGGCGCTGGTCGGGGGCGGCGCCGGGTAGGCGGCTCCGATGCGTTCGATCTCGAGATCCGCCGGGTCTTCGTTCTCCCAGTCGTCGAAGTACTGCCGCACGAGCACGAAGCCTGCGTCGTCTCGCAGCGGCAGCCAGTTGCCGACGTCCGGATGGTCCTCGGCTGCGCCGCCCAGCACGAGCTCGAAGCGGCCGTCGCTCCCGATCGAGAGCGCCTGTCCGTTGACGGACGCGATGGTCTCGATGGCGCCGACGTTGCCCAGCGCGTAGTGGCCGGCATTCACCTGGACGTCGATGTGGTTCGCGCTGCCGCGGTGACCTTCGATGCGGTAGTGACGGTCGCCTCGCAGCGGAGCGTACAGATACAGGCAGTCCGGTGCGTCGAGCCCCCAGCTCATCCCGTACTCGATCATGCGGCAGAAGACCGGCTGGTCGGGGTCGGCGTGGGAGACACACGACCGGATGCCGGCCTCGAGGAAGCGGGTGAGATAGCGGAAGCCCTCGGCCCGCATCTGCGGCGAGTCGGGGACGTCCTCGCCCAGCACGATCTCGCGGCAGCGCTGCAGCTGGTCGCACAGCCGCTGCCAGGCCTCGCCGCTCTCGAGTCGTGCGTCGCCCCGGTCGGTGCTCTCCCTGGCAGCCATCGGCGGGTAGAGTATCGCGCATGGACCGGTTCATCGTCGGCACCGGCCGCTGCGGCTCGACCCTGCTGTCGCGCATGCTGGCGGAGAGCCCGGACGTCTGCAGCATCTTCGAGTACTTCAACGGGCTCGACGTGACGCGACGCTTCCAGACCGAGCCGATGGACGGTGAGGGCTTCGCGGATCTCGTCTCGGCGGAGCAGAAGGTCGTGACGGCAGTGCTGCGCCGCGGCTATCCGGTCGCGGAGATCACCTATCCGTTCGCCGACGAGCCCCGGGCGGACCGGCCGGATGCCGGGCGCCGCGGGCGCTACCGGCGTGCGGATCCGCTGCCCTGGATCCTCGTGTCCCTGCTCCCGCGGCTCGGCGACGATCCGGATGCCCTGTTCGACCAGCTGATGGCCTTCTGTCGCTCCCGGCCGCGGGCCCCGGTGGTCGATCATCACCGTGCGCTCTTCGACTGGCTGACGGCCCGATGCGGGCGGCAGTGCTGGATCGAGCGCGCGGGCTCGTCCATCGACTATCTGGGGTCCCTGGTGGAAGCCTTTCCCGAGGCGCGCTTCCTGCACCTGCATCGCGATCCCCACGAGGCGGCTCTGTCGATGCGCGAGCACCACGCCTTCCGGGTTCCCATCGCCATCCTCTACCAGGCGGCCGAAGGCGTCGGGCCCGGCATGGCCGAGATCGACTTCGACGCGGAGCCCTCGGCGGGCGATCCCATCACGCGCATCCTCGAGGGTGCGCCGGACGTGGCCTACTACGGGCGCTACTGGAGCGACCAGATCCGACGCGGGCTCGACGCCTGGCGGCATGTCCCGCCCGAGCGTCGTCACGTGCTCCGCTTCGAGGAGCTGGTGGCGCGGCCCGCGGACTGCCTCCGCGAGGTGGCCGCCTTCTTCGACCTCGATCCGAAAGGCGGCTGGGTGGAGCGCGCGGCGGCGCTGGTGCGGGGCGTCCCGGCGACCCGCTTCGAGAGCCTCCCGGCCGACGAGCAGGGTGCGCTGGCGGAGGCCTGTCGCCCGGGCCGGGAGCGGCTCGCCGCAGACGGCTGAGACGGGGGCGACTCCCGTCGGCCGCGCTACAGGGGCATCCGGAAGGTCGCCATCACGGTGTGGGAGGTGGTTCCGTCTCCCATGAAGGCGTCGTAGCCCACCTCGAGGGTGTTGCGGGTGCCGAAGGGCTGGAAGCTCACGCGCCCGCCGAAGCGTCCCCCCCACTGTGCGTCCTCGGTCTGGACGTTGAACTGCGGGGTTCCGGCCGGAGCCCCCTGGAGCCTGGCGTCGAAGTCGCGGTCGTAGTCGTTCCACACCTGCCGCCAGCTGGCGTGGATCTCCGGGCGCCAGACGCCGTCCGCCCACTCGAGCAGGCTGCCCATGTAGGCGTACTTGACGAGGGTCATGCCGACGCGTCCGCCGAGCTCGGTGGCCACGAGGTGGCTGTCCCGCGAGTCGATGTCCAGCCGGACCACGCCGGCGTTGGACTCGTCGATCGAGTCCTCGCCCAGCCAGGTGTACTCGAGCTTCGCCAGCGGCTCGATCTCGAAGGGCATGAACACGAAGCTGTGGCCCGCCTCGGCCATCAGGGTGACCCGGTCGCTGTCGTGGTCGCTGAGAGCGAGCTGCGAGAGTCCCGGGTAGCGGATGCGGCGGTGGGTGTCGTGCCAGCCGTGGCCGTAGTTGAAGACGCCCCGCACGTGGGTGCCCGCGCG
>JANQSB010000017.1 GCA_028284295.1 Myxococcota bacterium
GGCGCGGGACTGCGTGGAGGTGACCGAGGTCTCGACGCCGCTCAGCTACGAGACCTTCCTGAAGCGCGTACGCGTCGGCTTCATGGGAGTCGAAGCCTCGCCGGCACGCTTCGGAGCGCGGTGGCTTCGCGCACACACGCCCATTCCGGGTCTCTACCTCTCCGGCCAGGACGTCACCACCGATGGCGTCATCGGAGCCCTCGTGGGTGGGGTGATCGCGGCGTCCGCCGTGCTCGAGCGCGACCTGCTCTCCGAGATCCGCTCCCGACGCTCCGCGGCCTAGAGCGATCGTGGGACGCATCGCGGAAGGCGAGGCACGCACCGTCATCCTCGCGCACGCGCGCGAGCTGTTCGTCCAGGAGGGCGCGCAGAACGTCTCGCTCCGTCGCATCGCCAAGGCCGTCGGCGTCACGCCGATGGCGCTCTACCGGCACTTCGAGAGCAAGGAGGACCTGCAGGTCCAGCTCCTGCGCGACGGCTTCCGCACCTTCGACGACTACCTGGCGCGCAGCGAGTCCGGAGCCAGCGCGGAAGAGCGCCTGCTGCTGCTCGTCGACGGCTTCCGCGACTTCGCCCTCGACGAGCCCGCCTACTTCGAGCTGATGTTCCTCTCCAGCCAGACCCTCGACGGCCTGCGTGACCGCCGAGAGGTGCGGAAGGTCGCTCGCCCCACCTTCCGGCGCCTCGTCGACTGCGTGGCGGCGTGCATCGCCTCCGGCAGCCTGGTGGACCGCGGCGCGGAGCCGATCGCGCTCACCCTGCTCGCCCAGGCGACCGGTCTGGTCGCGCTGCATCGCTCGGGCACCTTCCGCTGGTCGAAGGCGGAGGCGCGGAGCCGCTTCGACGCTTCGTTCGCCGCGACCCTCGACGCCTACAGGCCGTGATCGCGAGGACCGGGGGATCCGGTCACGCCCGGGGTGGCAGGAGCGGCGGGAGTCGAGCGCGGCGTGCGATCGCCTCCAGGTTCGCGAACATCGGCTGATGGCCCCCTTCTCCCTGACGCCGCAGGCCATCGACGATGCCGTGCGGCAACCCTGGACCGATGGACCCAACCGCTGCCTCGAGGTCTCGCCGACCCACGCGGTCGCCGTCCAGGCGATCGACCAGCAGAGTCTTCGTCCGGGCGACCTCGTGCCGGGACCCACTCTCTTCGGGCTCGCCGATCTCGCCCTGTGGTATCTCACCTTCGGGGCGATCGACCGGATCGAGCCGATGGCACTGACCTCGGACCTGTCGATCCACTTCCTGCGACCTGCCCGGGGCAGGAATGCATACGCGCGGGCCGATCTCGACAAGGCCGGACGAACGATGGTGGTCGGGACGGTGAAGATCTGGATGGACGAGCAGCGCGACCGCCTCGTGGCAACGGCGCAGGGGACCTACGTGCTGCCTCGGAGCAGCTAGCCGCCGGGTCGCAGCGGGTACGAGACCCAGAAGACGCCGCGCAGGTCGCCCTCCCGGAAGCCCGTCGCCCGGTCGTCCGGGTAGAGGGAGCGGATGCGCGTGGCGAGCTCCGGGGCGATCCGTTCGCCATGGCAGGTCAGACAGAGCGGCTTCGCGACGATCGGCTCCACGTAGCCTTCGCGTCCGCCGGGCAGGGTCAGCGTCGCCGGCGCACGCTCCGTCGCGTCTTCCACGTAGGCAGCGAGCACCGGCGCCACCCAGTCCGGCGCGACGTTCGCGGGGTTGCGCAGCCGGTGGCTGGCGCGGCCGACCCGCACGCCGTCCTGCGAGAGGGACGCGGCGATCTCCGGCGCCTGC
>JANQSB010000020.1 GCA_028284295.1 Myxococcota bacterium
AAGGCTTCGAGCGAGCACGGCTCCCCGCGAACCCGCTCGAAGACGGCGGCGCTGTGGTGGTCGTCTGCAGCCACCCGGAGCCGGCCGTCGACACTCTGCACCGGGCGACAGACCGGGAGCCCGCGTGCTGCCAGGAAGGCCAGCCAGTCGAGCTCGGCGTCGACGTCGGGAGCTCCGCGGTCGGCCTCGTGCGTGAGACGGAGGAAGCGGACCCGGCCGTCCCGCTCGTGCGCGTACACGATGTTGGCGACGTCGCGAACGAAGCGGAGGCGGGTCGTGTCGAGGTCGAAGGCGCGGGCGGCGCGTTCGAGGGTCGGGTCGGCGAGGAGGCGTCGGGACACGCGAGCCCCCAGGTGTGCCACACTCGTTCCCCGATCGCATGTCTGGACCGGCCCCGCTCTCGTCGCCGATCGGCTTCGCGCACCGCGGTGCCCGGGCCCACGCGCGCGAGAACACCCTCGAGGCCTTCGCCCTGGCGCTGGAGATGGGCGCGACGGCGCTCGAGTCCGACGTGTGGCTGACCGCGGACGGGGTCGCCGTCCTGGACCACGACGGAGAGGTCGACGGGGCTCCGCTGCCGGAGCGCTCTGTCGCCGAGCTTCCGGACTGGATCCCGACCCTGGCCGATCTGTACCGCGAGTGCGGCACCGATTTCGAGCTCTCCCTGGACGTCAAGCACGACCCGGCAGCAGGGGAGGTGCTGCGCGTCGCCCGGGCCGCGGGAGCCGTCCGGCGCTTGTGGCTGTGCCACTGGAACTGGAAGGCGCTGATCCCCTGGCGCGAGGCCTCCGGCGAAGTCCGACTCGTCGACTCCACCAGTATCCGCCACATGCGGACCCCACCCGCCGAGCGGGCGAAACGGATGCAGGCCCTCGGCATCGATGCCCTCAACCTGCACCACCGGGAATGGAGCCGCGAGCTCGTCGAGGTCCTGCACGCGCGCGGCCGCCTCGGCTTCGCGTGGGACCTGCAGGAGGCCGGAGACCTGGAGGCCGCCCTGTCGCTCGGGGTGGACGCGGTCTACAGCGACTGGGTGGACCGGATGCTCGCGGCGCTCGCGGAACGCGGCTGAGCGTCGGCTACCAGTGGCGCACGGCGTCGCAGGGGACTCCGTGCCGCTCGCCATCGGACATGGTCACCATCACGCTCTCGACGACGAAGTCGCCGTTGCCCTTGGCACACTCGGCCCGGACCCGCCGCTGGTACTCGTCATGGGCGGCCTTGGCGACCCGCTGGTTGTGCCGGTCCACCCGCTCGTTGTGTGCGATGCGGTCGAGACGCGCCTTCTCGCGGGACTCGTCCACCGCGTAGTGGTGACGGGCCTCGACGGGGCGCAGCAGGGTCTTCTCCTGTCCCAGCCAGGTGATGCGAACCGGCATCTCGAAGCGCACCGTGACGATGCGTTCTCCGCTGCGCTGCTCGCGCCGGATGTCGATCTCTTCGGGATCGAGGAGCAGCTCCCGGCCGCTGGCCGCCGAGCGCGTCTTCTCGCGGAAGACGCCGTCCACCGTGGTGTGGTCGTGGTGCTTGAGGATGTTCTCGACCGCGCCGGCGAGGTGGCTCGGCTCGCGCCACACGGGCAGGTAGCACCAGGCACTGTACAGACCGAACAGGACGGTGCCCCAGACGAGCAGCTTGATCATGTCGCTTTCTCCGGTCAGGCGGACTTCGGGGCGGCGCTTGCGGCCCCCCGGGACCGCGATCCTCCGATCGGGAGGACGTGCGGGTCGCTTGAGGCCCGGCCCGCCTGCGGCGTTACACTCGCACCCGCTCGGTCACGGGGCAGGGAGATCGGATGGGCCGCCGCTTCGGAATCACCGTCGTGCTCGTGCTCGTCTTCGGTCTGGGCGCCCTCCGCGTCCTGGGGCCGGCCGCCGTGGAGCGGGCCGCCCAGGGCGTCGAGCCGCACGCACCCTGGGAGATCTCCGCTGCCGCCGCGCAGCTCCACGGGTCGCTGGTGGTGGCCGACTGGCATGCCGACAGCCTGCTCTGGAACCGGGATCTGCTCGAAGAGTCGGCGCGTGGCCACGTGGACCTGCCGCGGCTCGAGCGGGGCAACGTGGCGATCCAGATGCTGACGGCGGTCACCAAGTCGCCCCGCGGCCAGAACTACGACCGCAACGACGCTTCGACGGACAACATCTCCTACCTGGTGGCGCTACAGGGGTGGCCGGTGCGCACCTGGTCGAGCCTGCTCGAACGCGCCCTCTACCAGGCCGAGCGACTCGAAGGCTTCGCGGCTCGCGCGCCGGACCGACTGGTCGTGGTGCGCAGCGCCCCCGAGCTCGAGCGGGTGCTGGCGGTGCGCGCACGCGGGCCGGAGCGACCGGTCGCCGCGCTGCTCGGGATCGAAGGCGCCCACGCGCTGGATGGCGATCTCGCCAGTCTCGACCGACTGGACGAGGCGGGATTCCGCATGGTGGGGCTCCATCACTTCTTCGACAATCGGCTCGGCGGCTCCCTGCACGGCGAGAGTCGGGCCGGCCTGACCGAGTTCGGACGCCAGGTGGTCCGGGGACTCGAGGCGCGCAGCATGATCGTCGACCTCGCCCACTCTTCGCCGCGGGTGGTCGAGGAGGTCCTGGACATGGCGACCCGCCCCGTCGTCGTCTCCCATACGGGTATCCACTCGGTCTGCCCCGGACCCCGGAACCTGTCCGACGCCCTGATGAAGCGGATCGCGGCGGACGGAGGCCTGATCGCGATCGGCTTCTGGGACGGGGCCGTCTGCGACGTGTCTCCGGAAGGCGTCGCGCGGGCCGTGCGCGCTGCGGTGGAGCTCGTCGGCGAGGACCACGTCGCACTCGGCTCCGACTACGACGGCGGAACGACGACCAGCTTCGATGCCTCCGAGCTGGCCGTGCTCACCCAGGCGCTGATGCGGGCCGGGGCCGACCGTCGCGAGATCGAGAAGGTGATGGGCGGCAACAGCGTGCGCTTCCTGCTCGAGAACCTCCCCGGCTCGCAGCAGACGGCTGCAAGGGGGCGGCCGTGAGCACCGCCGACGCGAAGCGGCTGGTCCGGCGTTGGCTGGAGGCGCTGGGTCGGGACGACTCGGATCTCGGCGAGCTGCTGGCGGAGGACGCCAGCTTCTGGGCGCCGCCGGGCTCGCCCTGGGGCGGCCTCCACGAAGGTCGGGGGGCGATCCTGCGTGCGCTCTCCGGCTCGGCTCCGTCGCTCGAGATCGAAGGGCTGCAGGTCGAGGACGATCGGGTGCGGGCCGAGCTGGTCCGACCCGAGCCGGGCTCCTCGGGCGGGAGCCGGCCCCCGTGGAGGCTCGCCTTCCGGGTCGTGGACGGCCGGATCCGGGAGATCCGCGAGTACCCGGTCGACGGAGCCACCCAGCAGCGCCTGTTCTCCTGACGAGGGGGCGCCGGCGGCGGCTCAGCCCGGATCCGCGTCGTTCCGATACGGGGCTCATGCGCTCGCTCGCGAAAGGGCTCCGGCTGGCCGTCGGTCTGTGGCTCGCGGTGGCCGCGGCTCCGGCTGCTGCACGGATGCCGTGCACCTACTACGCGGCCCCGATGCTGGAGGACGGGGGAAGGGTTCCCGATGGAGCGCCCTACGCGGCGCGCTACGCCGTGGGCACCCCCGACAAGCCGATTCCCGT
>JANQSB010000034.1 GCA_028284295.1 Myxococcota bacterium
AGCGCGGCGCCATCGATCATCTCGAGCAGCTCTGCGCCGTCGAACATCGGAAGCCCCTGGCCGGGGTCCATGATGAGCGGGACGCCCCGGGCCTTCAGCCCGCGGGCGTGGTCCATCATGGCCTGCTTTCCGTTGGGTCCCACGATGCCCACGGTCAGATCCTCCTTCACGCTGTCGAGCGCCGCCTGGTGGGCCTGGTCCATGGCGCCCGGGTGGAAGGAGATGAGCTGGTTGTTGTCGAGATCCGTCGTGATGAAGCACTGTGAGGTGAAGGCGTCCTCGAGCGTCAGGAGCCAGTCCCGCTTGATGCCGCAGCGATCGAGCCAGGTCGCATACGGACCAAAGTCGCTGCCCACGGCCGCCAGCAGGATCGGGTCCTCGCCCAGACGACGCAGGTTGTAGGCAATGTTGGTCCCCCATCCCCCCCACCCCTTCTCGAGCGACGGCACGAAGAACGAGATGTTCAGCATGTGCACCTTGTCGGGCAGGATGTGGTTCTTGAACCGGTCTTCGAAGACCATGATGTGGTCGATCGCGACGGATCCCGTAACCAACACCGACATGACGCGACGCTCCTCTCTTTCGTGTCCGGGCAGGGTGAGCGCGCCAGCTCGCTGGCACGGAAGCCCAGAAAAGGCCGCGGGAGCATAAAGGCATCGACGGGCCAACGCCCGCCCCTCGGGCGGCGGGGCCGGGGCGCCGTTAGAATCGGGCCATGCGCATCGCCGAGCTGTACGGGCGCCACGACCCGGTGATCTCCTTCGAGTTCTTTCCGCCGAAGACCGACGCCGGCTTCCGCAGCCTGTTCCGGACGATCGAGGACCTGAAGCAGCTCGACCCGGGGTTCGTGTCGGTCACGATGGGGGCCGGGGGCAGCACCCGCACCAAGACGGTGGACCTGGTCATTCGCATCCAGCGCGAGCTCGGGATCACCGCGATGGCCCATCTTCCCTGTCTCGGCTTCGATCGGCCGGCGGTCGGCTCGATCCTGGACACCCTCGAGGGGGGCCAGGTGCAGAACGTGCTGGCGCTGCGCGGCGACGTGCCGAAGGATCAGCCCGACTTCGCGCCACCCGAGGACGGCTTCGCCCACGCCAACGAGCTGGCGCAGTTCGTGGCGGCGCGCGGCGGCTTCTCGATCGGAGGCGCCTGCTACCCCGAGGTCCACCCGGAGGCGCCGAGCGCCGAGGTCGATCTCGAGAACCTCGTTCGCAAGGTGCAGGACGGCGCCGAGTTCGTGATCAGCCAGCTCTTCTTCGACAACGAGAAGTTCTTCGCCTTCGTGGATCGCGTCCGCGCGGCGGGCATCGAAGTTCCCGTCGTACCGGGCATCATGCCGATCACCAGCGTGAAGAGCATTCGTCGCATGACGGCGCTGGGGGGCGGCTCGATCCCGAACGAGCTGGACCATGAGCTGTCCAAGGTGGACGAGGACGACGAGGCCACCCTCGAGGTCGGCATCACCTGGGCGACGGAGCAGTGTCGCGAGCTGCTCGATCGCGGTGTCCCCGGCATCCACTTCTATACCCTGAATCGCTCCCCCGCGACGCGTCGCATCCACGACGCCTTGTTCCGCGCGTGAGCCGGCCGCTGCGCATCGCCGTGCTCCTGTCGGGCAACGGCACGAGCCTCGAGAACCTCTTCGAGCACATCGACTCGGGCGCGGTCCCGGG
>JANQSB010000037.1 GCA_028284295.1 Myxococcota bacterium
GCGAGCGGGTGACGGTCGTGGACGACGGTCGCGTACCCGGCGGTCTGGGCAGCAAGCCCTTCGACGGAGAAGGCCTCCCGACCCGCAGGAAGACCGTCATCGAACGGGGCCGGCTCTCGACCTGGCTGCTCGACAGCTACTCGGCACGCAAGCTCGGGATGCAGTCCACGGGCAACGCCAGTCGCGGACTCGGCGGACCGCCGGGTGTCGGCTCGACCAACCTCTGGATCGAGCCCGGCGACCAGTCCCTCGACGAGATCATCGCCGAGACCGAGCGGGGCCTGCTCGTCACCGAGCTGATGGGCATGGGCTTCAACCCGGTCACCGGTGACTACTCGCGGGGCGCGGCCGGCCTGTGGATCGAGGGTGGGGAGATCGCCTATCCGGTCGAGGAGATCACCATCGCCTCGAACTTCAACGAGATGATGCAGGGGGTCGACCGCGTCGCCAACGAGCTGCTGTGGCTGGGCAGCGTGGCGTCCCCCGCCCTGCGAATCGACCGCATGACGGTCGCCGGGGAGTAGTCGATGTCCGACCCGCGCGGAAACGCCCCGGTCATGCTCGGCATGACGATGCCCGACGTCGACCTGTGGTCGGACCGGGTGGCGGTCGCGCTGGGGCAGAACCCCGGCCCCTTCTCGGGCCCGGGGACCAACACCTATCTGCTCGGAACCGGGAAGCGCCGCATCCTGCTCGACCCCGGCCAGGGCGTGGACGGCTACCTGCCGGTGCTCGAGCAGGCGATGGAGCGAGCGGGCTGTGAAGGGATCCAGGAGATCGTCCTGACCCACGGCCACCCGGACCACATCGGTGGCTGCCGTCAGGTGATGGATCGCTTCGGCCCGCTCTCCGTCAAGAAGCGTCCCTGGCCGGAGGTGGACGCCGCCTACGACTTCGAGATCACCGCCATCGACGACGGCGCCCGGATCGAAACCGAAGGGGTGACCCTGAAGGCGATCCACACGCCGGGTCATGCGCCCGATCACCTCTGCTACACGATCGAAGAAGAGGGCTCGCTGATCTCCGGCGACAACGTGCTCGGCGTGGGGACGACCGTGATCCCCGCTTCGACGGGAGACCTCGCCGCGTACATGCGATCCCTGGCGCGACTGCTGGCCGAGAAGCCGGGACGGATCTACCCCGCCCACGGCCCCTGCATCGAGGACGGGCCCGGCAAGATCCGCGAGTACATCGCCCATCGCCGGGAGCGGGACGAGCAGATCCTGTCGGCCATCGGACGCGGAGCCCACGCCGTACCCGCCATCGTGGAGATCGTCTACGCCGCCTACCCCAAGGCGCTGCACGCGGCCGCGGGCCAGTCGGTGAGCTCGCACCTGCTGAAGCTCGAACGCGAGGGACGCGTCAGCCGCGAGCCCGGCGGCGAGGCCGAAGAGCCGACCGCGGTGCGCTGGGTTCTGGCCACTTGAGTCACCCCCTCGAGCAGGCACTGGCCGCGCCGGACCCCGGCCGTCGCGCGCAGGCCTGTCGGGAGGCCGGCGACGACCCGTCGGCCGTGCTGCTCTCCGAGCTGCTGCTCGGTGCCCTCGGTGATCCGTCTCGCGAGGTACAACGGGCCGCGGCGGAGACCCTGGCTCGCATCGCCCGGGAGGACGCCGCCACCGAACGAGAGCTGCAGAAGAGCCTTCGAGCGCCGCAGATCGAGCGCCGACCCGGCGCCCTGGACGCCTGCAGTCGACTCGCCCCACCCGCACCGGGCTGGCTGCCTGCCATCGTCGACGCGCTGGACGCCCGCTCGGGCGAGCTGCGCTGGCTGGCCGCGCGCCTGCTCGTCGATCTGGCGAGGCTCCACCCGGAGACGACCGCCGTTGCCGCGGGCCTCGCGCGGGACGATCCCCGGCCGCGGGTTCGGCGCATGGCGCTCTTCAGCGCCCTGCAGCTCGCCCCCGACGAAGGCGCCGCACGCTCCCTTCTCGACGACGCGGGCGACGACCGGGACCCGGAGGTGCGGCGGGCCGCGGAGCTCGGGCGGGCAGCGCGCTCGCGTCGCTCGACCCCGAAGACGGCGCCCCGGGGCAGGTCTGCACGGGGTGCGGACGCCGCGACGAGCGGACGCGAGGCGTCCGACCGCTAGGGAAGGTCTGCACAGGGTGCAGACCCCGCAGCAAGCGAACGGGAAGCGTTCGCCGGCTAGCCCGGACTTCTCACCGGGCTAGAAGAGCAGCGCGTCGAGCGAGTAGCCGCCCGGCCCGAAGAGCGCGACGACCCCACAGACCACGGCCAGATTGATGGTGTACTCGGCTCCGGGCGGGTCGTTGGTGATCAGGTAGCCGGCGCCCCGGTGCCCGAGCTTGCCCGCGACGATCATCGTCACCACCAGCAGCAGTGCCGCGGGTCGCGTGAGCAGGCCCAGCGTCAGCAACACGCCGCCGACCATCTCGGATGCCATGGCGATCCACGCTTGAGCCGTCGCGAAGGGCACCCCGAGCTCGGCGAGCCAGCTCGCGAAGCCCTGCATGTTGCCCGTACCGACCAGCCCGAGCTTCCCCAGCGCGTGGACGACGAAGCACACGCCGATGAAGACCCGCAGGACCAGCAGGCCGAGGTCGTAGAGGGCGGGCGATGACTCGGTGAGCAGAGACGCCAGGTCCATGGACGCTCCTTGAAGGGGTTCCGGGAAAGAGATCGGGTTCCGGGAGCGGGATCTGGCTCCGGGGGAGGAATGGGTCTCAGGAGAGGAATCGAGTTGCAGGACAGGGATCGGGATTGCAGGAGAAACGAGATACCCGTCTCGTCGTCATAGGTTTACCATCGCGCGAAGCGCGACGCCGGCTCGAGAGGAGGCAGCTTCTGGACAAGTCGAGCTTCTATCGGGAGGCCCGCAGCGACCTCAGCGGACCGCTCTCGGGAGTCCGGGTCGTCGAGGCGACGACCACCTGGGCCGGCCCGCTCTGCGGCTGCATCCTGGCGGACTTCGGCGCCGACGTGGTGAAGATCGAGTCGCCCGAAGGCGAGGTGGCCCGCCGCGCTCCGCCCGTCCTGCCGGGCACCGACCCGCCGGTCTCGTTCATGCACGCGACGGTCAATCGCAACAAGCGCAGCCTGGCCCTCGACCTGCGCAGCGACGAAGGCCGCGACACCGCACTCGCGCTCGTCGCGGAGAGCGACATCTTCGTGGAGAACTTCCGACCCGGGACGCTCGCCAGCTGGGGTCTGGGCTACGACGAGCTGCGGGCACGGCATCCGGGCATCGTCTACGTGTCGATCAGCGGCTACGGCCAGTTCGGCCCGGACTCGAGCAAGGTCGGCTACGACCCCCTCGCCCAGGCGGCCGGAGGCTTCCTGTCCCTGAACGGCTCGCCCGAAGGCGAGCCCGTGAAGGCCCCGACCTTCCTGGCCGACGACCTGGCGGGCCTGCACGCGGCGCTCGGCGCCCTCGCAGCCCTGCGGCACCGGGAGCAGAGCGGCGAGGGACAGCACGTCGACGTGTCGCTGCTCGACGCGATGCTCTTCCAGAGCAACGGCTACCTGACCCTGGGCGCGTTGGGGGTCGACCTCCCGCGCCTCGGCAACGAGTTCCGCATCGCTGCGCCCGCCAAGACCTATGCCTGCCGGGACGGGCTGGTGATGATGGGGGTCCTGCTGGACTCGCAGTGGCGCAAGCTCGCGCGACGGATCGGACACCCCGAGCTGGCCGAGGACGAGCGCTTCGCGACGACACCGGCCCGCATCGAACGGCGGGACGAGGTGAATGCGCTGGTCGCCGACTGGGCGGCCGAGCGCACGATGGCGTCCTTCATCGACGCGTTCGCGGAGGAGGGGATTCCCGCCGCCCCGGTTCGCAGCTATGCGGAGGCCGCGCGCGACCCCCACGTGCTCGCACGCGAGATGCTCCAGCCGGTCCGGGGCAGCGAAGGCGAGGTCCCCGTGGTGGGCCCCGTCGCGAAGCTGTCCCGGACGCCGACCCGGGTGCGCAGTGCGGCGCCCAGTCTGGGGCAGCACGACGCCGAGATCCGGGCCGCCCTCACGGGCGACGCGGAGCCCGAATGAAGGTGCCAAGGGCCCGCCGAGCGAGCTACGCTCCGGCCTCGCTCGAGGCTCGGGACGGCACGCGGACGCGAGCGGGCCGAGCTCACGCCAGTCACCGCATGATCGAGGGATCGATCGCTCCAGGAAGGGGAAGAAGCGCACCATGGCCGAACTGAAGGGCAGCAAGACCCACGACAATCTCAAGGCTGCATTCGCGGGCGAGTCCCAGGCGAATCGCCGCTATCTGTACTTCGCCAAGCAGGCCGACATCGAGGGCTATCCCGACGTCGGCGGGCTCTTCCGGGACACCGCCGAGGCGGAGACCGGCCACGCCCACGGCCACCTCGACTTCCTCAAGGCCGCAGGCGACCCGGCGACCGACAAGCCGATCGGCGACACCGCGTCGAACCTGGATGCCGCGGTGGCCGGCGAGACCTACGAGTACACCGAGATGTATCCCGGCATGGCGAAGACCGCGCGGGACGAGAGCTTCGACGACGTCGCGGACTGGTTCGAGACCCTGGCGAAGGCCGAGAAGTCCCACGCCGGTCGTTTCCAGCAGGCCAAGGACAACCTCGAAGAGCTCTAGCCGGCGAACGCTTCGCGTTCGCTTGCTGCGGGGTCTGCACCCTGTGCAGACCTTCCCTAGCCGCGAACGCGGATCTCCGGGAGACCGGGATAGCAGCCTTCCGGACGCGGGTGGCGGGCAACGCCCGTCACCCGCGTTTCGTTCGGGCCCCCGCATCTGCTAGACGACTCCGGGGCGCACGTCGAGAGGAGCCCGATGCAGGTCGCAGCCCCCGAGAAGCCGAGCGAGGCCTGGTCCTACGACGACCCGGACTACTGGGACGAGGCGAAGCTCGAGACCGAGCTGCGGCGCGTGGGAGACGTCTGCCACCAGTGCCGCCGCTGTCTGCCCCTGTGCCCTTCCTTCCCCAAGCTCTTCGAGCTGGTGGACGCCACGGACGAGGAGATCGCCGGAGTGAGCCTCGAGGGGTTCGAGGCTGTCAACGACCTCTGCTTCCACTGCGTCGCCTGCTACAACCATTGTCCCTACCACCCGCCCCACGACTGGGACATCGACTTCCCGAAGCTGATGCGTCGCCACCAGCTGGTGCGCGCGAGGCGGGACGGGATCCCGCTGCGCCGCAAGCTCACCACCCGGACGGACCTGCTGGGAAAGCTCGGTCGCGCCGCGCCCCCGCTGATGAACCTGGCCAACCAGAACCGCCTCTCCCGGGTGATGATGGAGAAGACGGTCGGCATCCACCGCGACTGGCTCCAGCCGACCTACCACGGGGAGACCGTCGAGGAGTGGTGGCGGAAGCGGCCCTCCCCGGAGGCCCGGTCCGCGCCCGCGCCGCAGACCGGGCCGGACCGCGCGTCGGGAACGCGCAAGGCAGTGCTCTTTCCGAGCTGCAGCGTGAACTACAACGACCCTGCGACCGGTCGCGCGGCCGTCGAGGTCCTGGAGCACAACGGCGTCGAGCTCGCCTTCTCCTACGAGCTCTGCTGCGGCATGCCCTTCACCGACACGGGCGATCTCGATTCCGCACGCCGCAACGCCCAGCGCAACGTGGAGGCCTTCCTGCCCCACGTCGAGAACGGCGCCGAGGTGGTGGTGCCCGGCCCGTCCTGCTCGATGCTCATGAAGCACGAGTATCCCAAGCTGCTCGGCACGCCGGAGTCGCAGAAGGTGGCCGCCGCCGTCCGCGACCTGATGGAGTACCTGTTCATCCTGGGACGGGCGAAGGAGCTGGACCGCGAGTTTCCCGAGCCCCTGGGCCGGGTCGCCTACCACGCTCCCTGCCACCTGCGGGCCCAGAACGTCGGCTTCCCCACGCGAGCGCTGCTCAAGCTGGCCGGGGCCGAGGTCGAGGTCATCGACGCCTGCTCCGGGGTGGATGGCACCTGGGGCATGCAGGCGCGCTTCTTCGACGAGTCCCAGCAGGTCGCCGACAAGCTGGTCTCGCGCATCGAGGCGAGCGAGCGCGACGCGATCGCCACGGATTGCCCCCTCGCGGCACTGCGGATCGAGCAGCGCATCGGCCGCAAGCCGGTGCACCCGGTCCAGCTGCTGCACCGCGCCTACGGCCTGGGGGACTAGGATGGATCGGCTCGGCCTCGACGACATCCTGGACCTGGACGCCTACGAGCGGATCCGGGACGGCTATCGGCCTCGGATCATCGCGCACAAGAAGGCGCGCCGGGTCGCCGTCGGGCCGCAGGTCAGCCTCGTCTTCGAGGATCGCGAGACCCTCCGCTACCAGATCCAGGAGATGACGCGCGTCGAACGAATCCGCCAGCCCGCGAAGGTCCAGGCCGAGCTCGACGTCTACAACGAGCTGATGCCGGGCGAGAACGAGCTCTCGGCCACGCTCTTCATCGAGATCCCGGAGCTGGACCAGATCCAGCCCGCACTCGACCGGCTGGTGGGGATCGACGAGCACGTCGGCCTCGTGGTCACGGGAACCGACTCGACTCCCGAGCGGATCGGCGCGCGCTTCGACGACCGGCAGATGGAGGAGGACCGGATCTCCGCGGTCCACTACATCCGCTTCGCCCTGACGGCGACGCAGGCCCGCTCCTTCCGCGAGGGCGCCCCGCCGAAGCTGCGGATCGACCACCCGCGCTATCGGCACGAGACCGAGCTGACGACGACGACCCGCGAGAGCCTCGCGGCCGACCTGGCCGGCCGGCCGCCCGTACTGCTCGACACCTCCGCGGCCGCGCGTCCCGGCCCGAACGCACCCCAGCCCCTGCTCGAGACCGAGCGGGTCCGGGCCGTGCGCCTCTCGCCCGAAGGCGCGAGCGCCCGCATCGTCGTCGAGCCACGCGACCCGACGGTCTCGTTCGCGAACGCTGCACCCGAGCTGCTGGGCGAGCTGCTCCACCTCGCCCAGCGCCTGGCGACCGAGGTCGCCGAACGCGCCGGGGACGCCCGCCTCTCCGTCGACTGGCACGCCAAGGACGACGGTCCGCCCCGCATCGAGATCACGGAGCGGAGTTGAGCGGCGCGCCGGTCGCAGCGGGAACCCCGGCGCCCCTGATCCTCGCCAGCGGGTCTCCGCGCAGACGCGAGCTGCTGACCGAGGCCGGCGTCCCCTTCGAGGTGCGCCCGGCAGACATCGACGAGAGCGCCGGGCCGGACGAGTCGGCCGTCGCGATGACCCTGCGACTCGCCCGCGAGAAGGCCCTACACGTCGCCGGTCAGCTCGCGGCAACCCCGCCGCGCCACGTGCTCGGATCCGACACGACCGTCGTGCTCGACGGCGAGATCATCGGCAAGCCCCGGGACCCGGACGATGCGCTCCGGCTCCTGGGCCAGCTGACCGGCCGCACCCATCGGGTGGTGACCGCCGTCGCGGTCGTCGACACGGGCGCCGGGCGCGTATTCGACGTCGCGGTCGAGAGCCGGGTCTCCATGCGCGAGGCCTCCGAGGAGGACCTTCGCGAGTACGTGGCGACGGGAGAGCCCCTCGACAAGGCCGGTGCGTACGCGATCCAGGGCCGGGGATCCTGGCTGGTGTCCGACTTCGAGGGCAGCCGGACCAACATCATCGGGCTTCCCGT
>JANQSB010000038.1 GCA_028284295.1 Myxococcota bacterium
GGGCTTCTTCGTCGAGACGACGGCGCGCCTGGTCCCGCCTCTGTGGGGTGCCGACGACATCTACGGCTGGATCGACGGCTCGATCTCCGGCTACGTATCCGTCGGAGAGAGCGCGCGCGCCACCCTGGCCCTCCGGGTCGGCGGACGCGAGACCTTCGGCGACGTGCCCTACTTCGACCTGGCGACGGTCGGAGGCGGGCGCTTCTTCAGCGGCTCGGCGACGAACCGCGGCTTCCGGGCGCAGCGCTTCACGGGAGATTCCTCGCTCTACGGCAACGCAGACCTCCGGATCTTCCTGGCCCGCTTCAAGCTCCTGGTGCCAGGCGACTTCGGCGTCCACGGGTTCGCGGATGCGGGTCGCGTCTTCGCGGACGGCGAGAGCTCGGATGACTGGCACCCGAGCGGGGGAGGAGGGGTCTGGTTCGCTCCGCTGGTCCGGACGAACGCCATCAGCGTCTCCGTGGCGGCCAGCGATGAAGAGACGCTCGCGTATGTTCGCTTCGGCTTCCACTACTGAGGCCTCGTGCGCGAGGCGCACGAAACCGAGCCGGCTCCTCTTCGCCGGGCTCGCGATGACGCTCGTGTGTGCGTCGGGGTGGGTGGGTTGCTCGGCGCGCGGCAAGTGGCAGTCGAGCGGCACCCCTTCGAGGATGGACGCGGGTCGCCTGCTGGAGAGCCAGGGGCCCACCGCCATGGTGCGCGACTCCCGGCCCGAGGGCGCACCTCCGGTTCCCATGCGCAAGCGGCTGAGACCCTGCTGCGCGTTCGGCAGTGGTCTCGCCGTGGACCTCGGCTTCGTGGGCGTTCCGGGCGTTCGCATCCAGAACGTCATTGGCCCGGACGATCTGGGCCCCCACCGCTACGACAGCGGAGTCTTCGCACTGGAGGCGGACCGGGGCCAGGGCTACACGCCGTCGGAGAACAACGGGCTCCTCTACACCTGTCGAGGCGGCTTCATCGACACCGCGCACGTGCGCGACTATGTGGACTGGACCATGTTCCTCTCCGCCCGGATCGGTGCTCGCCTCCAGGAGGGGACGACGATCGTCCTGCCGGAAGAAGGCGGTGTACGCCGCCTCGTGCTGCAGCCGATGCCCGCGGACCTGATCGAGGAGCACGGGCTTCGCGAGCTCTTCAGCGCGTTCGCGCAATGGGGAGCGTGGCAGATGTCGGTCTGGCACGAGATCGCCACCTGGTACGGGTGGTCCGCCCTGTCGACCTTTCCCGAGTACGCGTCCGCGTTCTCTCCCGAGGACCTGTACTCGAACCTCGTCGGGGTGAAGCTCATCGACGCCGTGATCGCCGACAAGACCGGGCGGACCGAGACCCTCTACAACCGCTCCGTCGACGCGTGGCTGAGCGAGGTGCTCCGACATCTCGGCGCCGTGGATCGAGCGACGGCCGAGATGGCGATGCAATCGGTAGACGGCGTGTGGTGGGACTCGAGGCAGCGTCTGCCGAGTACCGACCTCGTCGTGCGCCGAAATCTCGATCTCGGACCCCGGCTGGAGCCGTGGCGGATCCCGCAGGAGGCCCGGCACCCGCAGCTGGCGAGCGCGCTGGATCGCGCGTGCGCGGGTCGCACCGAGTCCCAGCCGCTGCGGGTCTTCGACCGTCTGGGCGACGTCGTGTTCGCGGACTGGCTGCGCTTCGAGGTGGAGCTCGACACCCGCATGCGCCTGCGTCCCGAGCTGTCCGGCTTCGGCCCCATCGTCGATCACCGGGACTTCCCCGCCCTGGTGGAGCAGGTCCGCCGCGAGGTCCGCGAACGCTTCGGCGACCGCGCCGACCGCCCCGACTGAAGACGGATCTATAGGTATAGGTATAGGTATTGCGGATCGTCGGGTGAGCTGCCGGTTGGCGCCCCGCACCCTGGTCCGAGCCTCGTGGCTCTCACCCACTGGCCCGGGGGGATGTGGTAAGGTCGGCCCAGCCCAACTCATCCCGTAAGGAGACCCCCCGTGTCAGATTCTGCTGCCCCCAAGGACACCGCCGCCACCGAGAACACGCCCAAGATCAGCTGGGACGACAGCCAGATGAAGAGCTCCTACGCCAACGTCTGCAACGTGACGGGGACGCAGGAAGAAGTCGTTCTGTTCTTCGGCATCAGCCATCCCCAGTCGAGCGGTGAGCCGCAGGTGAACGTGCAGCTGTCCGATCGCATCATCCTCAGCCCCTTCGCGGCGAAGCGCCTGACCCAGCTGCTGAATCGCGTCGTCGAGCAGTGGGAGCAGCGCTTCGGTGGCGCCGCCTCCCTCTCCTCGGTGCCGGCTGCCTCGGATCAGAAGAACTAGGTCTCCGCGGTAGCGCGGAGCTCCAGCCATGGACCCGTCGGGGCGGGCTTCGGCTGGCTGTCGCCTGCTGGGGCAGCGGGCCAGGGCGGAGGGTCGTCGACCTCTGGCTTCGAGACCCTCCTTTCGCTGCTGGTTGCCCGGAGATCGCGGTCGCAGATCGCGATCCGCTCAGCGGGTCACTCGAGACGGAGGCTTGAGTTTGCCGTCCCATGGAAGCCGGAGGGCTCCCGTTCCGTTCGTCGCGTTCGTCACGCTGCTTGCGCTCGTGGCCGCCCGCACGGCCCCGGCGCAGGAGCTCGAGCTCGACTGCCTGATCGAGCCGAAGCAGCGGGTCACCGTGAGTGCTCCGGTGATCGGTGTCGTCGGCAAGGTCTACGTCGAGCGCGGAGACATCGTCGAGCGTGGCCAGGCGCTGGCCATGCTCGAGTCGAGTGTCGAGGAAACGGCCGTCGCCGTCGCCCGCGCGAGGGCCGAGGCGACCGGCGAGCTCGAGGGGAGTCAGGCCCGGCTCGACTTCGAGAAGCGCAGACTGAAGCGCGCCGCGAGGCTTCACGGCGAAGACGTCCTGGCCGAGGAAGAGCTCGACGAGATCGAGAGCGCGGTACTCATCGCGGAAACCAACGTGCTGCAGGCCAAGGAGACCGCGCGCCTCAACCGCCTCGAGCTCGAGCGGGCGAAGACCGCGCTCGACGTCCGGACCATGCGCAGTCCCGTGGACGGCGTCATCGTGAAGGTGATCCTCCGCGAGTCCGAGTACGCCGATCCGCCCCAGGTCCTCGAGGTGGCGCAGATCGACCCGCTCCACGTGGAGGTGTACGTGCCCGTCGCCCACCTGGGTCGGATCTCGGTGGGGGACCTCGGAACGATCCTGCTCGACGCACCGACCTCCCGGTCCATCGAGGCCAGCGTGACTGTCATCGACCGCGTGGTGGACGCCGCCAGCGGGACCTTCGGCGTCCGTCTCCAGCTGCCGAATCCCCAGAAGGAGGTGCTGGCGGGGTTGAACTGTCGGGTCCGTTTCTGATCCGGGTCAGCGGATCGGGTCGCCCGGCGAGACCGCCAGCGGCTCTCCGTCGAGGTCGCGCGCGGAGTCGTCGTCGAGGCGGTTCCGGAGGGGCGGACTCGTCAGAGGGCCGCAATCGCTAGCGCCAGAAGTGCTCCAGGGCGTCGCTCGTCGGACCGGGCTGCTCCCACTGCGGCAGACCCCGGCTGGGCTGGATCCGCACCGATCGCCAGTTGGCCCGCGTGCGCTCGATCTCCGCCAGCCGCTCGAACGACACGTTGGGGTCCTCGTCGAACAGGACGAGGACGGGGAGCTCGAGGGGCTCGTAGAGGCGTGATAAGGCGTCGCGTGTGAAGAGCCCGAAGGACAGGAAGGCCCACGGTGCGAAGGTCGCGCCCGGCTGGTGCGAGGTCTCGTACGCGTAGGCGACCATCTCCTCCGGCGGCTTCCCGCTGAAGTTGAGGCCGAGGAAGTAGCGGAGGCTCGGCTTCGACGTGATCAGCTTGAAGAGCGCGTCCGGCAGGACCGGGAGCCCGAAGAAGCGGCGCATGCGCTTGCCGGTGTCCGGACCGGGCACCTCCCGCCGGCCCAGGCCCGTGGGCGAGATCAGCGCCAGCGACGCGACCCGGTCGGGTTGGCGCAGGGCGGCGGCGGCCGCGAACTCGGCACTCAGCGACAGGGCCACGAGGTCCGCGGGCTGCCCGACGCGCCGTTCCAGCAGGTCGCACAGGGCGTCGACGTAGAGCTCCGGCGTGTAGGCGCGCTCGCCCCGTTGGGAAGCCCCGAAGCCCGGCAGGTCCGGGGCGTACACGGGTCGCTTGCCGCGGTAGTGCTCGAAGAGGGGCTTCATCTCGAAGGCGCTGGGTGCGGCGTTGATGCTGTGCACCAGCACCAGCGGGCGTCCGCTGCCCGACTCGTCCACGTAGCAGGCGATGCGGCCCGCGCGCTCGCTGTGGAGCTCCTCCCGCTCCGCGGCGAGCGCCTTCGCGACCCGGGCGGGCCCGTCCTGCGTGCTCTTCCCGCTCAAGCCGGGCCTCCTGCCTGCCCGGTCGCCTCGCAGGCCTTCCGGGTCACCTCGTGCCGGTACTCGAAGAGCCGCTCCAGGCTCCTGCGCGCGAAGCCGCCGCCGAAGATCCGGCCGACTGCGCCCAGGGGCAGCTCGTACTCGATCTCGTCGGTCAGCGTGCAGCGGCCGGGCGCGATCGGCGTGACGACATGGCGGTGCAGCCACTGGGCGAAGGGCCCCTCGACCATGCGGTCCGCGAACATCCGTCCGGGCTCGTACTCGACGTGCTCGGCGACCAGGGTCTGCCACAGCGGTCCCAGCTTCACGCGCAGCTCGACCCGCGTCCCGACCTCGAGAGAGCTCGGAGGACGGATGATCTCGGTGGTCTGCCAGGGCGGCTGCAGCCGCTCGAACGCGTCGGCGGCCTCATGGAACGCGAAGACGCGTTCGGCGCTCGCCTCGATCACGCTCTCCTTGACGAAACGCACGTCGTCCGCCCGTCCTCCCGCTGGGGCATCCTGCCCGCTGCGACCGCCGCGCGCGACCGTGCGGCCCGGGGGCAACATAGTCGACCGCGCCCTCGCGCGGGCCGGGCGCCATCGCCTTCCTGCGCGTGAGTTGCCGGTATTGCAGGCGAATTCCAGCCCTGTACCGTCCTGACTCGGGCCTCGGCCGCGCGGGCCCTGGGCCACGCAGTCGTGGTCGGAGAAGAGTCGGAGAAGAGCCGGAGTGAGCATGTCGTCCCTCGCCGACCGCTTTCGCGAGAACACCTTCCTGGTAGACCGCTTCGATGCGCTCGACACGGGCGCCGTCGCGGCTGCGGTCGATCGCGACTCGTTCGCGTGCATCCGGGGCCTCTTCTCGGCCGACGAGATCCATGCGGGTCGCGAGTCCATCCAGCGGCAGTGGGACGAGAGCGCAGACCTGCCTTCCCTCGGCCAGGACCCGTCCACGGTCCGCAGCAACTGGCAGAAGCTCGTCATCGGTGGCGCGAACACCACCGGGGTCGACCGGCCCCGCTGCTTCCGGACCCTCTTCAACCCGCTCCTCGCCGAAGACCGCTACGGGCTGCACGACGTCTTCCGGCGACTCGCCAGCCTGCGCAACCGGCTCCAGGACCTGCCGGAGGACTACGCGCGAGACCGGGTCCAGGATGGCCTGTGGACCGCCTCCCGCATCCACCAGTATCCGACGGGGGGCGGGTTCATGGCCGCCCACCGCGACTCGGTCGTCAAGCAGATCAGCGAGGACGCGGGCCGACGCTTCCACCAGGTCGTCCTGCTGATGAGCGAGTTCGGCAAGGACTTCGAGGCCGGCGGCGGCTTCGTCGACTCGGGGGACGAGCGCTTCGCCTTCGAGGAGGGCTCCCGGATCGGGGACGTCGTCGTGTACGACGGCCTGGCGAACCACGGGGTCTCCGACATCGACCCGCATCGCCTTCCGGACCTGTACCGCTTCGGCGGCCGACTCGCGGCCTTCGCCACCCTCTACCGGGACCTCGGCTGAGCAGCGGGATGCGCCCGGTCGGGGTCGGTCACATGAAGACCGCGGACCTCCTGGACGCCCGGGACCGGTGCACGATCTGTGGCCATTCGGGCGAGCGTTCGCGCGAGCTGCTCCTGCAACGCGATCCCGACGTGTGGCTGCTGCACTGCCCGGCCTGTCATGCGTCGAGTGCCGATCACCTCCCACGTCAGGAAGCCCTCACCGCGCTCTACGCGCCCGACGTCTACGTACCCAACCTGAATCTCGCGGGTCTGCCGGCGCGTCACGCGCGCCACGTCGCGTCGAAGCTGTCCTTCGACCCCGATGCTTCCGTCGCGCTCCTCGACTACGGGGGCAACGACGGGGCGCCCGCGCGGGCGCTGATCACCGCTCTTCGCGACCGGGGCCATCGCGGCGAGCTCTCGGCCACGGTCGTCGACCTGTACCCGCGCGAGCCCGAGGAGAACCTGCGCTTCGTCCACGTGGACGACTTCGCCCGGGCGACGGATCGCTACGACTTCCTGATGGCCAGTGCCGTCGTCGAGCACCTCCCCGACATGGGGGACGTGACGCGTCGGATTCTCGCGGCCGGCAAGCCCGGTGCGCTCTTCTGGGCGCGCACGCCCTACGACGTGCCGCTGGCCCGGCTGGGCCTGGGATTTCCGGTCCTGTGGCCGCGCCACATGCACGACTTCGGCCCCGCCTTCTGGGCGCGCTTCACCGAGACCTTCGGCGTTCGTGGACGTCTGCTGCGCTCCGCGCCGTCGCCGGCCCAGAGCAGCCTGCGTTCCGAGCCGCTGCGGGCCCTGCTGGCGAACGCGCTCAAGCTTCCCGCGCAGCTCGAACGCGCCTGGCTCCGCGCACCCGAATCGCCCGGGCTGGCGTGGCGCTTCGTTGGAGGATGGGAGGCCCTGGTCCGGCTGGATCCGACCGCATCGTCATGATGCGGAGTGCGGCGCACTTCGTCGCGAAGACCTTCCTGATCTTCGTCCTGGGTCTGGTGATCCTCAGCTACTCCCGGATCCTGTTCGGCGACTACCTGCACTTTCGCGGCGATTCGGACTTCCGCGCCCACCTCCGCGTCGTCGTCCACGCGATGACCATGCTGCGGGAGGGAGAGCTCTCCCATCCCGGCATGCACCTGGTGATCCACGGGCTGAATGCCCTCGTCCCCACCCGCATGGCCCAGACCATGATGTGGACCCTGGCGGTCTGCAAGCTGATCTCGTTCTGGGTCTCGATCGAGATCTTCCGGCGGCTGCTCACGCCCCGTCGCCTGGGCTACGCGCCCATCTTCGCCGCGGCGTGCTTCTCCGTCGTGAGCGCGCTCTTCCTGCCCTGGGTCGACGGAGCGACGACCTACTCCAACAAGGGCTCGCCGAACATCTGGCACAACCCGACGAACATCTTCGTCCATCCGCTCGTTCTCGCACTGCCCCTGGTTCTGGCATCCGCGATCACGCGGCGCGACAAGCGGCTCTTCCTGCTGGGCGGCTTTCTCCTGGCGATCGGCGTCTCCATCAAGCCGAACATCGCGCTCTTCACCCTGCCGGCTCTCTTTCTGGTGATGGCCTGGGAGGGTCGGACGCGCCTGGTGGCGGCTGCCCTCGAGTACGCACTCGTCGCCGTCCTGCCGGTGGTGCTGCTTCTCTACCTCTACTTCCTGACCTACTCCGGTGGCGACGAGTCGACCAGTCGAATCGCGATCGGCTTCTTCCGCGTCTGGAAGCTCCGGGGGGTGAGCCCGCTGGGGAACTTCGTGCTCGCGAATGCGCTTCCCCTGGTGGCCCTGGCGATCCACGTCTGGAGGCGGGAGGACACCTCGACCCTCGAGTGGCTGTGGGGGGTCATGTTCGCCGTCGCCTATGCGCAGGCGGCGTTCTTCTACGAGACGGGCGCACGCGAGGCACACGGGAACTTCAACTGGGGCTACAACATGACCCTCAGCTACTCGTTCCTGTTCGGGATCACCCAGGTGTTCCGCTACGCGCAGCAGCGGCGTCATGCGCTGCTCGCCGTTCCGGCGCTGCTCCTGCTCTGGCACGCCGCTTCCGGCGTGCGCTTCATGGTCGGCCTGGTTCGCGGTGGCTGGTATGCGACGCTCTAGCCGGCTGCGGAAGAAGCCCCGGACTCGCCCTGCCAGCTCGAGGCGTTGATGGCCGACACGAGCTCGCGGGGTCCCGCCGCAAGCGGGGCCGTCTACTTCCCGGGTCTGGACAGCCTGCGCTTCTTCGCTGCGTTCCCGGTCTGGTTCACCCATGCCCTGGTGATCACCGGCTACCTGGGCTTCGAGCGGGTGGTGGCCCCCGGTGTACTGCACTCGGAGACGGGCAAGCTCGGCGTCTTCCTCTTCTTCGTGCTGAGCGGCTTCCTCATCACCTACCTGCTGCTGACCGAGCAGGAACGGACCCACACCGTCTCGGTCTGGCGCTTCTACGTGCGCCGCGCGCTCCGCATCTGGCCCATCTACTACCTGATGGTGCTGTGCGCGTTCTTCTTCTTTCCGCCCCTGCTCTCGGGGGTCGTGCCGCGGATCCCGCAGTACCTGGAGGGCGACTACTCCTCGAAGCTCCTCCTGTACATGCTGCTGCTCCCGAACCTGACGGGGCCCGTCTACTTCGTGGGGCACTTCTGGTCGATCGGGGCGGAGGAGCAGTTCTATCTGATCTGGCCCTGGCTCGCGCGTCGCGCCCGCTGGGTCTATCTGGCCTGCACGGCCGTCATCGTGCTTCAGATCGGGTTGCTCAGCTGGTCGATGACCCTCCCCGCGAGCTCGCCCTGGTCCTTCCTCCGGCTGCTGCTGCTGTCGTCCCGCTTCGACTGCATGGCCATCGGGGCGATCTTCGCGGTCTTCCTGAAGCGGCAGTCCCGACCCGCGCTGTGGCTGCTGCTGCGGAATACGACGCTGCTCCTCGCGCTGCTCCTGCTCGCGCGCCTCTATCTCACGGGTTTCCACCTTCCGGTCGTGGGTCCGACGGTGTGGGGCTTCCTCTTCGCCGTCGTCATCCTCAACGTCGCGGCGAACCCGCGCTCCTTCCTGAAGCTCCGTTGGCGCTGGACGAGCTACCTGGGCCGGATCTCGTACGGGCTCTACGTCTATCATCCCTTCGCGATCGTGATGACCGCGAAGGCCGTCGCCGCCTTCTTCGATCCCGCATCGGTCCCCTTCGCGGGCTCGCTGGCCCTGACACTGGCGACGGGGCTCGTCTCGGTCGGAATCTCGGCCCTCTCGTATCGCTACTACGAGGCGCCCGTCCTCGGGCTGAAGAAGCGCTTCACGCGGGTCGCGAGCGGGGCGGCTACTCTGGGAGGATGACGAGTTCGAAGGCGCCGCGGGAAAACGGGAGGCGGGATCGGGTGGTGATCCTCGGGGGCGGGTTCGCGGGGCTGTCGGCCGCCCTGGCTCTCGACAGCCGCCGGTACGACGTGACGCTGATCGACCGCAGCCCGGCGTTCGAGTGGTTGCCGAACATCCACGAGCTGCTCTCTCGCGTGAAGACGCCCGAGGCGCTGCGGCTGCCCCTCACGACGATCCTAAAGGGCCGGGGCCACCTCTTCCTGCAGGACTCGGTGACCTCGATCCGGCCCGCGGAGGGCCGGGTCTGCACGGAGGGGCGCCCGGAGGGTCTGGAATACGACGCGCTCTTCGTGGCGCTCGGTGGCGTCGACTCGACGCGCGGGGTGGAGGGCGTCCTCGAGCATGCGCTCCCCTTCAAGTCCGTCGACCAGTGCGAGCGCATCGGCCGTCGGCTCGACCGCCTGGCGGCTCGCGAAGAAGGCGGGCGCGTGGTGGTGGTGGGAGGCGGACTCGAAGGCGTCGAGGCCCTGGGAGAGATCCTGCGGCGACATCGCGAGCACCCCATCGAGGTGACGCTGGTCGAGGCCGGGGAGCAGCTCCTGGGGGACGCTCCCGCCGCGCTGGATCGTCACATTCGCGAGCTGTGTCGGGAGTACGCGGTCCGCTTCGAGACGGGGATCGCGGTGGCGCGTATCGAGGCCGCGGCGGTGGTGCTGGCGGACGGTCGCCGGCTCGACTCCGACTGCACGATCTGGACCGGCGGTCCGACGGCGCCGGAGCTGCTGACGGACGCGGGCCTGGCGCCGCCCGGGGCCTGGGCGTCCGTCGAGGAGACCCTGCAGAGCCGCGAGCATCCCGAGATCTTCGTCGCGGGTGACGCCGCCGGGCTGCCGAAGCCCCTCGCCAAGCAGGCCTACCACGCCATCGACATGGGCGCCTGGGCGGCACGCAACGCCCAGCGCTGGCTTCGCGGGAGGCGACTCGGTCCCTTCCGCCCGGCCCCGAAGCCGATGCTCGTCTCGTTCGGGGATCTCTCGTGCTTCCTCGTGGCCGGTCGCCTGGCCGTGGCCGGTCCGCTCCTGGCGGCGGGCAAGGAGGCCGTCTTCGAGCTCACGATGGCGCAGCTCGACTCGCGAGCTGCCGCAGACCGCGCGCCCGAGATCGGTCGTCGGGCGCTCCTGGCCGCGGACCGCCTGCTGTGGCCGACCTGCAGCTCGGCGAGTGCCTTGCTGCGCCAGCCGCGGGTCTCGCTCCTTTCCGTCGCCTAGGGGTGCCCGCGGAGACGGGCCCGACCAGGCCGGGCAGCAGCAGCTCCGGCGCCTGCCGGAAGAGCTCGCTCCGCGCTCCCTCGCCCCCGCCCTCCCCGGGTCCCCGCTGGATCAGGTTCAGGGAGGTCCAGCGGCGCAGGTAGTAGTCGAGGATCTCGCGCAGCTCGCTGAAGACCGTCGTGCCCGGGCTCTCGTCCCGGTAGCTCGAGCGCAGCAGCTTGTCGGCCGAGAGGACCTGGCTCTCGTAGAAGTCGCGCAGGAAGACGCTCTCGGCCGGTGTTCGGGCCTCGATGCCGATCAGCGTCGCCGGCCGGACGAGCCGGGCCACCAGCGCGAGCGCCAGCCGCGCCACCCCGTACGGAACGTAGAGCGCGCGCGGGGTGCGACTGCCGAGCAGCTCCTTCACGCGCAGCATCAGCTCTCCGAGTCGCACGGGCTCCGGATCCACGAAGTGGATCGTCTCTCCGGAGAACTCCGCCCGGTTGGCGAGGACGTGCGCGATGAAGCGGGGCAGCTTCTTCGCGTTCGAGTAGCTGTGCACCGTCTCCGGGCGGGTCAGGAGAGCGGGCATCGATCCGTCCGCCAGCGAGAAGAGCAGACGGTGGAAGCCCTGGATCTTGTGGTCGTGCGCGCCGTAGACGATCGCGAGCCGGACGATCGTGCAGTCCAGGCCGTGGGTCGCGTGCATCTGCTCGAGGGCGTGCTCTGCCAGGAGCTTTCCCTTTGCGTAGTTCGAGAGCCTGCCGGTGAGGGGAACGCGCTGGTCCTCGCGAAGCGCCCGGCCCTTGGGCATCACCGACGCCGAGCTGAAGTGGATGTACGGGATGCCCAGCTCGAGCGCGACCTGCGCCAGGTAGACGCTCCCGCGCGCGGTGACCTCGAAGGTCATCTCGGGGTCGCTGTCGATGGCGGCGACCGCGCAGTTGATGATGAAGGCGGGACGGACCCGCTCGAAGTAGCTGCGGACGTCTTCCAGGACCCGCAGGCTCAGCTCCTTGCTGTTGGGCGCGAGCACACGGATCCCGAAGCTCTCCGAGCGCTTGAAGGCGTGGAGGAGGGTTCCCCCGATCAACCCCGTGCCGCCGACCAGCACGCCGACGGGGGGCCGGGTCGTTCGCTGCGTCGAGCTCGTGTCCATCTCGTCAGCCTCCGTCACGGGAGGTCGTCCCGGTGATCTGCAGCAGCTCTCCCGGGCGACGAGCGCCCTGCAGCAGGGCCCGTCTTCGCAGGTAGGCGTACACCTCGAGCAGCGGCAGGTCCTTCGGACAGACGTCCTGGCAGGCCATCAGGCCCACGCACCCGAAGACACCGTCCTCGCCCGCCACGACGTCGAACCAGTCGTCCTCGCTGCGTTCGTCGCGGGGATCCATCATGAAGCGCTTGATCCGATTCAGGCCGGCGGGGCCGACGAAGTGCGGATTCGTGTTGGCGACCCCGCAGCCGGCGACGCAGCAGCCGCACTCGATGCAGCGCTCTCCTTCGTAGAGCGCGCGCGCCAGGTCGTCGTCCATAGGCTGCTCGGGGGCCTCGGGATCGAAGGGCTCGCGCTCGTGCACCCAGGCCTCGACCTGCTCGGCCATGCCCCGGAACCAGCGGCCGGTGTCGACGGACAGGTCCCCGATCAGCTCGAAGCCCGGTAGCGGATGCAGCCGGATCACCTCGGGCAGATTCGCGGTCAGGGTCTGGCAGCCCAGCACGGGCCGGCCGTTGACCATCATGCCGCACGACCCGCACACCGCCGAGCGACAGGCGAAGTCGAACTGCAGGCTGGGCGCCTGGCTCTCGCGGATCCGGTTCAGCGCCAGGAAGAGCGTCATGTACGGCGTCTCCTCGAGCTCGAAGGACTCCATGCGCGGCTCGACTTCCGGGCGGCTCGCGTCCCAGCGGAAGATCTCGAAGCGAAGGGTCCTGCCCGGCTGCGTGGCTTCGCTCATCACTCGCTCCTGTCCGGCGTGGGGCCGGGCTCGGCGTGGCGCCAGGCCCCCCAGTCGAGCCGGCTGCCGACCGGCTCGACGGTGGGCAGCGCGCCCTGCTTCCGCTGGCCTTCCACGACGCTTGCGTTGTAGGACTCCAGGGGCTCGGCCAGCTCACGCCGGTCGGACTGGCCGTAGCCGCGGTCTCCCGGCGGCAGGTCGATCAGCCCGACCGGCTCGTAGTGGAGCTCGGGCGCGGGGGCTCCTTCGGGCCAGCGCGCGAGGGTCCGGTTCAGCCAGCTCTGGTCGTCTCTTCGCGGATGGTCGGTGCGGCAGTGGGCGCCGCGGCTCTCGGTGCGCTCGAGCGCGCCCAGCGCGGTGACGAGCGCCAGCCGGAGCATGCCTTCCAGCCGCAGGGCGAAGGTCAGCTCGGGGTTCATGCCGCCGGGGCTCCCGCGCAGCCCGACCCGGTCCAGCCGGACGATCTGCTGGCGGATCTCGTCGACGGCGGACTCGAGCTCCGGCCCCGATCGGAAGACCCCGACCTTCCCGGCGAGAGTCTCGGCCATGGCATCGCGAATGGCGTAGATGCTGTCCGTGCAGCCGGGTCGGGCCAGCCAGCCCTGGACGCGACGCTCCTCGTCCTGCACGCACTCCTGCGCCAGCCCGACCTCGACGTCCAGGCCGTTCGCGTGCGCGAAGTCTGCGACCCGCTGACCGACGACCCGGCCCGCGACGATCGTCTCGGCCAGGCTGTTGCCTCCCAGCCGGTTGAAGCCGTGCATGTCCCAGCAGGAAGCCTCTCCGACGGCGAAGAGCCCGCGCATGCCGTAGGCCTCGCCGTCCTTGTTCACCCGGATGCCGCCCATCGAGTAGTGCTGGGTCGGCCGTACCGGGATCAGGTCGCGCGCCGGGTCGAGGCCCGCGAAGTCCCGGCAGATCTCGGTCACCTCCAGCAGCTTCGTGCGCAGGTGTCGCTCTCCCAGGTGGCGCAGGTCGAGCCACAGATGCTCCCCGACGGCGCTGTCCACCCCCTGCCCGTCCTTGATCTGCTGCATCATGTGGCGCGAGACGACGTCCCGGCTGGCGAGCTCCTGCTTCTCGGGCTCGAGGTCGACGAGGAAGCGCTCCAGGCGGCGGTTCAGGAGGTGGCCGCCGTCGCCGCGGCAGCCCTCGGTCACCAGGATGCCGCTGGGCCACAGGCCCGTCGGGTGGAACTGCACTGCCTCCATGTTGCCGAGCGGCACGCCCGCGCGGAGCGCGATCGCCGCGCCCGTGCCTTCGTTGATGGTCGCGTTGGTGGTGTAGGTCCCGTAGATCCGCCCGTGGCCGCCGGTGGCGATGACCGTGGCGCGCGCCAGCACGGCGCTCATGCGACCGGTGCGCAGGCAGCGCACCACCGCGCCCCAGCAGCGACCGGATTCGTGGATCAGCGCGACGGCCTCCGCGCGATCCTGGACGTCGATCCCGAGCCGCACGACCTCGCCGTCCACCGCGTAGAGGACGGCGTGGCCGGTGCCCGCCGCGGCGTAGCAGGCCCGCCACTTGGCCGTGCCGCCGAAGTTGCGGTGCATGATGAGACCGGCGTTCTCATCCTTCTCCTCGATCTCGACGGGCTCTCCCTTCACGAAGTAGGTGTTCTTGCCGGGACGCACCCGGGTCCACGGCACGCCCCAGTGCGCCAGCTCGCGCACGGCGACGGGCGCCTCCTCGGCGAAGATCTGCGCGACCTCCTGGTCGGCCCCCCAGTCGGATCCGCGAACGGTGTCCAGGAAGTGCAGCGTCGGTCCGTCGCCCTCGGCCTTGACGCAATTGCCCAGCGCGGCCTGCATCCCCCCCTGGGCCGCACAGCTGTGGCTCCTCCGCGGGGGAACGACGGAGAGCAGCTTCACGCCGAGCCCGGCGCCCGCCGCCTCGATGGCGCAGCGCTCGCCGGCCAGACCGGCGCCGATCACCAGGACGTCCGTCGTCTCGATCGCCTGCACGCTAGACCTCCAGCAGTCCGGCCAGCGGCGGGTCGACCCAGCCGGCCAGTACGACCAGCGTGATCAGGCCCAGGCCCAGGAAGACGAAGAAGATCACGCGCTCGGCGCGCCACAGGGTGCGGCGCGTGAGGCGGCTGCCGATTCCCCACTTCACGGCCAGGCGATACAGCCCGACGCTGGCGTGGAACTCGACGCACAGCAGCAGGACCGCGTAGACGGCCCACAGTCCGGCCCCCACCCGTGCCTGGCTGGTCGCGGCCTCGATACCGACCCGCTCGCCGAAGAGCGGCGTCAGCACGTCGATCGCGACGAGCACGAGGTGGAAGCTGCCGAGGA
>JANQSB010000045.1 GCA_028284295.1 Myxococcota bacterium
ACCCGGCGTCCGGCTCCGCAGTCGGCGGGTCACCGTTGGAGAGCTGCACGGTGGCACGGGGTGCGTACCCCGCGAGGCGCTCCGTTGCGAGTCCCACCATCGTGGGGCTGAGGTCGACGGCCCGGTAGCTCGCCCCTTCCGGCAGCTCCCCGGACAGGAGACGCAGGGCGAGCCGCCCGGTGCCACAGCCCAGCTCGAAGACGCTCCCGGCCTCCGCGAATCGCCCGTGCTCGACGAGCAGGCCGACCGCCCGGTCCTCGTAGAAGGCCTGCGAGTCCTGGAGGCTCCCGATCCGGTCGTAGACGCGTCGGGCCTGTTCGCGAGAGAGGGTCTTCGTCACGGACTCGCTCCGGTAGGGGAGCGAGTCTATCGGACTCCGGAGCGCCTCAGTCTCCCAGCCCCGGGTCCATCGCCGGATCGAAGGGCAGCTCGTCGAGGTGCTCGATGTACTCGAGCGGATCGAAGGGCAGGTCGTCCCGGTTCATCTGCGGCTCGGCCAGCGCCTTCACTTCGGGAGTGGCGTTGGCGATTCCGCGCCACGGCACGCCGTGCTGCTCCTTGCGGTCCGGGTACTTCTTCTTCCACGTCATGTGCCGGAGATACATCCGGTTGAAGGGGTGCTTGAGGTGGATCATGTTCACGAGCAGGGGGGTCTTCTCGCGCGGGTCGCCGGGCAGGAAGTAGAAGGCCGCGGGAATGCCGCTGGCCTCGCCCACGGGGTCCGGTGAGATGAAGTGGCGCTTGTAGTTTCCCTTCACGATGGCCCCCAGGCGCGGGCCGGCGTAGATGTGCACGTAGTCCCGCCGCCCGTTCGTGTCGCCCTTCATGAGCAGCGCGCGCTGGTCGATGCCGTCGATGATGCGATCCGTCGGGACATGCTTCGTGGCGCCCGCGATGGCCGCGAAGGTGGTGAAGAGGTCGGTCTCGTGGATGATGTCGGCGGGCATCTCGCCGGCCGGGATCGTGCCGGGCCACCAGGCCTGGGCGACGACGCGAACGCCACCTTCGAGGAAGTCTCCCTTGCCACCGCGGAAGATGGTCTCGGCCATCCCGAGGCCGGGCGGCGGGCTGTGTGACATGGGGCCGTTGTCGGCCATCGCGACGATGATGGTGTTCTCGGCGATGCCGAGCTCTTCGAGCTTCGCGCGGAGCTTGCCCAGGAAGGGGTCGATGTTGCACTGCAGGCCGTCCTGCAGGAGGCTCCGCGCCCGTGAGCACTTCTTGACGGCCGGGATGAAGCTCGTCAGGTTCGGGTAGTTCGCGACGTAGAAGGGCTTGCCGGCCTTGGCCTGGCGCTCGATGAACTCGAGCGTACGACGCTGCGCCTCGTCGTCGATCTGCAGGTAGGTCTCGTGGGTGTTGTCCTTCCACTGGAGGGTTTCGCCTCCCTTGGTGCCCTCTGCGATCATCACCCAGCCCTTGGTGACGAAGGTGTCGTCGAGCTTGTAGGGGTCCGGCGGCAGGATCTCCTCCATCAACCCAATGGAGGCGTTGGCCTGCTCGGCGATGACGTTGTTGAGCGAGAGGATCTGGTTGTAGCCGGTGAAGAAGGCCTCGTCGTAGCCCTGCTTGTGGGGATAGCTCTCCTCGATGTCGCCCAGGTGCCACTTGCCGTGGAAGGCCGTGGCGTAGCCGGCCTTCGAGAGCACCTCGGCGATGGTCACCTCCTTGCCGCTGATCCCGTGGCTCTCGCGCAGCATGCCGATGTTGTACATGGCACTGCGGACCGCGTAGCGGCCGGTCTGCGCGGCGGCGCGACTGGGGGTGCAGCCCACCTCGGTGTACATGCGGGTGAAGAGCATTCCCTCCCGGGCCATCTTGTTGAGCGCCGGGGTCTCGAGGCCGCGCACCTTCTGGATGGCCGGGATGCCGACATCGCCGAAGGCCGTGTCGTCCCACATGACGTGGATGATGTTCGGCGGGCGGCCGTGCTTCTCCTCGAGCGCCGCGAGCTTCGCGTCCAGCTCCGCATCCTCCGCGGCCCACGCCTCCCCGTGCTGGGCCTCGAGGACGTAGTACTCGGCATCGTGGACGACGTCCCGGGCAGACGCGATGCCAGGCAGCTGACAGCCGAGGCCGAGGAGGGACAAGGTCGCGAGCGCTTGCGAGAGGAGCTTCATGGCTGTTTCTCCGTGGCACGAGAGGGTCTCCGGCCGTCCGTCGCATGGCCGGGGCCGGCAGGATGCGCGAAGCTCCGCCGCGGGATCATCAAGAATCGGCAAGCGTGTCAACGATCATCCATCATGTCAGCCGCGACGCGGACGAGATCCGCTACGTGGCGCGGGGCTGGGACGTGGACTTCCGTCCACTCGAGTCCGCGCCGGGGGACAGCGAGCTGGTCCAGATGGCCGATCCCGAGCTCGTCCTCTCGTGGGCCCACCTGGCGCCCCGGGTCGCGCAGCGGGGTGCCTCTCCGGGCCGGATGAGAACCTTCGCGCTGCTGGCGCGAGGCGCGCCGGAGATCCAGTGGTGCGGGCTGCCCGTCCGTGCCCACTCGCTGATGTGCTTCTCGTCCGGAGGGGAGTTCGACTCCAGCTCGCCGGCCGGCTTCGAGGTCCACACGCTCTCGATCGACGTGGATCGCCTGGACTCCATCGCGGGAGACCTGGGAGTCGGCCCGGTGGACGATCTGGGGAGCGAGCCGCGGACCGTGGAGCTGTCTCCGGCCCGCAGCGCCCGGCTCCGTCGCAGCCTCGAGCGTGCCACGCGCTCGGTCGTCGCAGGCCCGGAAGCCGTCGACAGCCGGAAGTGGCGTTCGAGGCTCGAGTCCGAGGTCGGCGCGGAGATGCTTCGGGCGGCGTCGCAGCGGCCCCGGGTCCCCGAAGCGTCCACTGCCGGAATGCGTCAGCGCGCCCTGCGCCGTGCATTGGAGTACATCGATGCCTTCGCTTCGCGCGCCCCGAAGGTCGACGAGCTGTGTCGAGCCGCCGGATGCAGCGAGAGGACGCTCCGCTATGCGTTCCAGGAGCAGCTGGGGGTGGCCCCCAAGGCCTACCTGCAGGCGGTGCGGCTCTACGGGGTGCGGCGGGAGCTGCGCGAGTACGGTGAAAGGACCAGCGTGAGTGACGCCGCCAATCACTGGGGCTTCTGGCACATGGGGCAGCTGGCGGCCGACTACCGCCGCCTCTTCGGCGAGCTTCCTTCGGACACGTTGGCACGAAACCGCTAGGTCGTTGCGCCGGACGCCATCGAAAATCGGCAAGCTCCCGGGAGGACCGCTCTGCTAGACCCTCGCCGGGGGTGTCGTATGGATTCGTCGCGCAGGAACTTTCTCCGGCTGGGCGCCCTGGCGGGTGCCGCCCTCGCCGCGTCCCGCGCGCCGTCCTCGGCGGGAGCGGAATCGCCCGCTCCGCGAAGCGGGCTCGCGCTACGCGTCGCCGGCTACGACCTCGACCGGGTCCGGGGCCTGGTCGACGGGTCGGTGCCCATCGAGGGCTGCCACTTCGACTTCGAGGTCGCGAAGATCGGGGACATGAACACCGACGTGTTCAGCGGTCCGCAGTCGCGAGACGTGACCGAGATCGGTCTGTCACCCTTCATGCTGGCGTGGGCCAACGAGGGCTTCCGCGACTACCTGCTCCTGCCGGCCTTTCCGCTGCGGGCGTTCCGGCACAAGAGCATCTTCGTCCGCGCGGCGAGCGGCATCCAGCAGCCCGAGGACCTGATCGGGCGCAAGGTGGCGACCCCGGGCTTCTCGTCCACCTCGCTGACCTGGATCCGGGGCTTCCTCCAGCACGAGCACGGCGTCCGTCCGGACCAGATCGAGTGGGTCGTGTCCGCGAAGGACTCCTCGGCGGGGGCGGCGGGCGCGGCGTCCAGGCAGGAGAACGTCGTGCCGGAGGGTCTCTCCGTTTCGCGCGGTCCGGCCGGCAAGGACGAGTCGGAGCTTCTCGTGGATGGTGACGTCGATGGACTCCTCCACGCCGCGGAGCCGCGAGCCTTCGCGCAAGGGGATCCGCGGGTGAAGCGGCTCTTCGAGGACTCGCGAGGAGCCGAGCGTTCCTACTTCGCGAAGACGGGCATCTTTCCGATCATGCACGCCGTCGCCATCAAGCGCTCCACCGCGGATGCGAACCCGTGGCTTCCGGAAGCGGTCTTCCGCGCCTACGGCACGGCGAAGCGACGCAACCAGGCGAGGATGCAGAAGCTCGGATGGGCGGAGATCTCGCTCCCGTGGTTCGCCCAGGAGCTCGAGTCCACCCGGGAGCTCATGGGCGACGACTTCTGGCCCTACGGGATCACGAGGAACCGCAAGGCACTCGAAGCGCTCTTCCAGTACTCGCACGAGCAGGGCCTCGCGAAGCGACGTCTGAAGGTCGAGGAGATCTTCCACCCGGCGACCCTCGAGCTCGCGGAGATCTGAACGCGCCTCCTCCGTCTCAGACCCGCCGGGCGGTCTCGGCCAGGACGCTGCGCAGCCAGGCGTGCGCGGGATCCCGTGCCACCCGCGGATGCCAGGCCGCGACGATCTCGATCGGGGGTCGCGGCAGCGGGCCGTCCGCGACGTGGATGTCGTCGCGAGGACCCAGCATGCGCTCGGGCATGGTGCAGAGCAGCTCGGTGCCGGCCAGCAGGTCCGCGGCCAGCGAGAAGCTCGGCACGGAGACGCTCACCCGGCGTTGCCGTCCGCGCCTGGCGAGCGCGGCGTCGGCGGGGGCCTCGAAGCTGCCACCCGAGGGCGACACGACGATGTGGTCGAAGCGGCAGAGATCGTCCAGGGTGATGCGTCGCTTGCGGGCCAGCGGATGGGATGCCGACATGGCCAGCACGTAGCGCTCGTGCAGCAGCACCTGGGAGGGAAGCTCCGGGGGGAGGTATCCGGCGACCGAGATCGCCAGGTCGAAGGCTCCGCGCGCCAGCCGTTCGTCGACGGTCTCGAAGGCCAGGGGATGCACGGCGACCCTCAGGTGTGGAGCCTGGTCGCGGAGCGCCTCGAGGAAGCCCGGCAGCAGGACGTGCTGGGTGTAGTCGGTGGCGGCCAGGGTCGCCGACCCGTGCCAACGGGCGGGATCGAAGGCGTGGGGCACGATCATCGACTGCGCCTCGGCGAGCCACGCCTTGAGGGGCGCGGCCATCGCTTCCGCGCGGGGCGTCGGGAGGATTCCGTGCTGGCTGCGCACGAAGAGCGGATCGTCCAGGGCCGCGCGCAGCCGCGCCAGGATGCCGCTGACCGTGGACTGGGTGAGGTGCAACCGCTTCGCCGCGCGCGTGACGCTGCGCTCCTCGAGCAGGACGTCGAGCACCGGGAGGAGGTTGAGGTCGATGGACTTGATATCGGATTCCACGATGTCCCACATCGTAGATATCTGTTGGACGGATTTTCAAGTCTCTTCCAGACTGGCCAGGCGCCCGGGGAGGATCCGCCATGCGACAGCTCACCTGTACCGGGCCCGGCCAGCTGGAGTGGCGGGAGACGCCGAGCCCCGTGCTCGCGTCGGACGGGGAGGCCCTGGTCCGCCCCCTGGCAGTGGCCCGTTGCGACATCGACCTCTTCCTGGCCCGCGGCCTGTTCGGCTGTGAGGAGCCCTTCGCGCTCGGCCACGAGTGCGTCGGGGTCGTCGAGGCTCTGGGCGACGCGGTGCGCGGCTTCGAGGTCGGCCAGCGAGTCGTCGTCTCCTTCCAGCTGAGCTGTGGCGCGTGCGCCTCCTGCGCGGCCGGACACAGCGCGAACTGTGATCGCATGCCGACGCTCTCGGACTACGGCATGCAGCCGCTCTCGGGCGTCGAGTACGGCGGCATGCTCTCGGATCGCATCCGGGTCCCCTTCGCCGATGCGATGCTGCGGCCCGTGCCCGACACGCTGTCGACTGCAGCCCTCGCGAGCGTCTCCGACAACGTTCTGGACGGCTATCGCACCGTGGCGCCCCACCTCGCCGAGCAGCCGGGCAGCGAGGTCCTGATCGTCGGCCACGGCATCCCGAGCATCCCGCTCTACGCCGCCCAGGCTGCCCTGGCACTCGGCGCGTTGCGGGTGGACTTCGCGAGCGCGGACCCGGACAGCCTCGACCTGGCGAAGCGACTGGGCTGTCGCCCCGTCGAGACGGACTTCGAGAGGCCCGAAGGCCGCTATCCGATCGTGGTCGACGCAGGGCTCTCGCCGGCCGGGCTCGACTACGCGATCCGCTCGACGCGACCCGAGGGCATCCTGCAGAGTGCGAGCTTCTATCCCGGTGTTTCGCCCGGTGCTTCGGTTCCGGTTCCGCTGGGCCGGCTCTACACCCTCGGTATCCGCTTCTTCATCGGGCGCTGCCACGCGTGTGCGCTGCTGCCCGAGGTCCTCGAGCTGATCGAGGCGGGCCGGCTGCAGCCGCAGGACGTGACGACGCAGGTGGTCGGCTGGGAAGAGGCTCCCGAGGCCTTTCTCGAGCCGGCCATCAAGCTCATCATCGAGCGGGACGAGTGATCGGCGCGCCGCCCGGCGTGTCTCGATGAGGTAGAGGAGGGCCGACATGGGTGCCGTCGACGTCTGGGCGCAGATCACCACTCCGCGGATGGCCGAGGCCCCGTGGATGAAGACACTGCTGAGATGGACCGGGAGGTCCGGCGAGACCGTCCTCCCGAGCGTCGAGTCGACCCTCGCTTCCATGGACGCCGCCGGGGTGGACGTCGCGCTGCTCTCGGCCTGGTACGGACCGGAAGGAGCGCTGATCCCCAACGAGGAGGTCGCCAGCCAGATCGCGGCGGCCCCCGACCGCTTCCGGGGACTGGCCAGCGCGGACATCCGCAACCCCGCCGAAGCCGTGCGCGAGATCCGGAGCTGGACCGCGGAAGAGGGCTTCGTGGGCGTCCGCATCGTGCCCTGGCTCTGGGACCGCCCGCCCAACGACCGCCTCTACTACCCCCTGTACGTCGCCTGCATCGAGGCCGGGCTACCGCTCTGTACCCAGATCGGTCACACGGGTCCGCTCTGCCGCTCCGAGCCCGGGAGGCTGATTCCCTACCTGGAAGACGTGCTGCTCGATCTGCCCGAGCTGGTGGTCGTGGGCGGTCACGTCGGCTTCCCGTGGATCGACGAGCTGACCTCGCTGACCTTCAAGTACCCGAACCTGTACGTCGACACCTCGGCCTACACGCTGGGGCGGCTGCCGAAGGCCTTCGTCGAGTACATGCACGGCGCGGGTCGCGGGCGCGTCCTCTTCGGAACCAACTGGCCGATGATCCCGCACGCGAAGTGCCTGCAGGAAATCGACGGGCTCGGCCTGTCCGAAGAGGCGAAGAGCGACTTCCTGGACGGCATCGCGCGACGGGTGTTCCGGATCTGAAGCTCGCCCCGGCGGCGCGCGCTGCGGGCACCGGAGCTCCTTCGTTCGTCGTTAGGCCCGCTTGCAGCTGTTAGTTGCGCGTCCGTGAGGTCTCGCCTTCGCGTTGCCGGGCGATCTCCGCTTGTGCCAGAAGCTGCACTCTGCGTAGGATGACTCGCGCCTACCTGCTCCTTCGGATCCGAGGGAACCCCTCGGAACGCTGCTTCTGGAGGTCGTCATGCGTTCGTCCTTCTCCCTGGTGCTCTCGTTCGCGCTCTCCTTGTCCTGCTGGCTCGGCTTCGCGGCTTCCGCATCCGCGGCCACGGAGGCGTGGTACCGCTTCGACAACGACACCGTCGCCCCGGTCACCGAGGACGAGACCGGCAATCACGACGGCACTCTCGTCAACGCGCCTTCGCCGTCCGCGTCCGTCGGCCAGAACCCGCTCGCCCAGAACGGAGCGGCGAACACGACCTCGATGGACCTCGACCTCGCATCCACGCAGTACGTCTCGGTGCCCCACGACGCAGCGCTCTCCTTCGGCGGACAGCCCTGGACCATCGAGGCCTTCGTCGCGCTGGCGAGCTTCCCGACCTCGCCGGTCGCAGATCCGCCCTTCGGGACCGCGGGGATGTGGATCGCGCAGAAGAAGGAAGCTCCGAACCCCTCGAACGTCACCGACTACTTCCAGGAATACGGCTTCATGATCTCTGGCAACCGCGGGAATCTCGCGCCAGGTCTCGTCGTCTACGCGCGCCCCGACCAGCAGGCGGATCCGGAGAACTACGTGACGACGGGGCGCGAGCTGCAGGTCGAGATGGCGGACGGCACGGACATCTTCGCGTTCACGAGCTCGCTCGTCGTCCCCGCGGTCCCCGGGCAGTGGGTCCACGTCAGCGCCTCGTACGACGGTGACCGGAGCGTGCACTTCACGCTCGACGTCGACCTGAGCGACGACGCGATCGACTTCTCGGAGACGGTGACCGCACCCGTCGGTACCGTGATCAATCCGATCGCGGGGACCGGCTCCGTGTTCATCGGCGGCAAGAAGAGAGGCGATGGCGCTCCGCAGCAGCTGATGGATGGGGAGATCGACGAAGTTCGCTTCAGCTCGGGCTCCCTGCTCGAGAGCGAGCTGCTCGCGGCCGCACCGGCAGCTCCCCCGCCGTCCGTCCCCGCGCTGGGGGGTCCGGGCGCGGGCCTCCTGGTCCTGATGATCGGCGCTGGGGGCGTGTTGCTGGCCGTGCGGCGCGGGACGATCGTATAGCTCCATGCAGAGGTCGATCCGTTCCACCGGGCGAGCGCTCCGTGCTCGGACGCTTCCGCTTCATCTCGTCCTGGCCACCTTGTGTCTGGTCCTCGAGGCATCGGCGGGGCCGCGACCGAACATCGTCGTCATCGTCGCCGACGACGTGGGCTGGGGCGACATCGGGGTCCACGGCCAGGTGGACATCCAGACTCCGCGCATCGATGCGATGGCGGCGCAGGGCCTGCGCTTCACCCAGATGTACGCGGGGCAGACCGTCTGCTCGCCTTCGAGGGCCGTGGCCATGACGGGGATGCACGTCGGCCACGTCGACCCGGACCGGAACTTCACGCCCAACATTCCGCTGCGCCCGGAAGACACCACGGTTTCGCAGATCGCCAAGGCCGCCGGCTACCGGACCTACTTCTACGGGAAGTGGGGCCTCGGCGGGGCCTGGCCCGCGCCGGACTGGGCCATCTACCAGGGCGCGAACGCGACCGGCCTGCTCGACGACGGCGCCGAGCACAACCTGCCCGTCAACAAGGGCTTCGACCACTCCTACGCGTACCTCGACCAGCTCTCGGCACACATCTACTACGCCGAGTACCTCTGGCGCGGAACCCAGCTGGCCCACGGCCAGAGCAATGCGACCAACGCCCAGGACTTCACCGTCAAGGAGCCGATCGACGGCAACTCCGGCGTTCCGGGGTTCCAGCCCCCACTCAATGGCGTCTTCTTCGGACCCGGCGATCGCACCGTCTACAGCCACGACCTCTTCGCCGAGGACGCCATCGGCGTGCTCGAGAACGCCGACGGCAGCGAGCCGATCTACATGCAGCTCTGGTTCACGCTGGCCCACC
>JANQSB010000050.1 GCA_028284295.1 Myxococcota bacterium
GGCCCACCACGCGGCGCTGGACGGCGTCTCCGGTGCCGCCCTTCTCCTGCATCTCTTCGACCGCGACAGCGAGCCGCCCGTGCCGGCTCCGGAAGGGCAGCCCGCGCTCCCGACCACGGCGACGCAGCGCATGCGCGAGACGACCCGGCGAATGCAGGAGCTGGCGGGTGCGGCCAGGGAGGCCGGGGGCGGACTGGGACGTCTGCTGCGCGCGCGTCTGGGGGACGCCGCGCCGGTCCGGGACGCGCCCCTGCCTTTCTCGGCTCCGACCGTGTCCTTCAGCGGGTCGATCTCGTCGCGCCGGGTCGTCTCCTACTCGCGAACCCCGCTCGAAGACGTCGCGACCGTGCGCAAGGCGTTCGGGGGAACGGTGAACGACGTGGTGCTCGCGGCCTGCACGACCGCCCTCCGCGACTACCTCATCGCACGCAACGAGCTACCGGACCGGGCGCTCGTCGCGTCGATCCCCGTGTCCACCCGTCGAGTCTGCGACGAGCCCGGCGGAAACCACATCTCCGCGATGCTGGCGGAGCTTCCGGTGCACATCGACGACCCGCTCCACCGCTACTGGGAGGGATGTCGCGCCACGCGGCGGGCCAAGCGCCTGCACGGGCTGCTCGGCGGCCGCACCCTCGGCGCCCTGGCCGAGCTGGCCCGGGGACCGGCTCTGGGCCTGGCCGCGCGGCTCTACTCGGACTGGGGGCTCGCGGACCGGCATGCACCGCTCCACAACCTGATCGTCTCCAACGTGCCGGGCCCACCCGTCCCGCTTCGCTTCGCCGGGAGCGCGGTCCGCGCCCTGCATCCCCACGGTCCCCTGATGGACGGCGCCGGGCTGAACATCACGGTCATGAGCCATGCCGGCTCCCTGGACGTCGGCGTGCTCGCCTGCGGCGAGTCGGTCCGGGAACCCGGCAGCCTGGCACGCGGCGTCGCAGCTGCCGTGCGCGGACTGACCCGACAGGCCGAGCACCAGCTCGACGAGGGCGTCAGCGCCGCCATCCCGCTGCTCCGCGCCGTGGGCTGAGAGCCGGGGGAGGCGCTTTCAGGAAGTCTGCGCGCGCGGACCGAAGCGTCGCGCGGCGCGCTCGCGCGCACGCGCGGCCTCCACCTCCCGGTCGCGAGGGGCTGCGGAGGTGGTCAACGACGCCAGCAGCTGGTGCGCGACTCGCGCGACCTCCTCGACGGCACCCTCGAAGGCCTCCTGGTTCGCGCGGGACGGCTTGTTGAAGCCGCTGAGCTTGCGCACGAACTGCAGCGAGGCCGCCCGGATCTCGTCGTCGGTGGCGGGTGGCTCGAAGTTGAAGAGGGTCTTGATGTTTCGACACATGGGCTCGACTCCCGATTCCCCTGTTGCGACGACGGCGGGTCAGACATCCGCCGCCGCCCGCGCGACCTCGACGGGAACTCCGTTGAGGATCGCGTTGCCGACCACCGGCTCGATCTCGAGCTCGTCGGTGAGGTCGTTGAGGCTCGCGTGGGCGTGCGCCCGGGCCACGCGCAGGCGGGTACCGGGGCGCCCGTGGCCCCAGCCGTGGGGCAGGCTGACGACCCCGGGCATGACCTCGTCCGTGATCTCGAGGCGAACCTCCACCGCCCCCACGCGGCTGCGGATCTGCACGGGGTCGCCGTGCAGGAGACCGCGGTCCTTCGCGTCGTCGGGATGCATCAGGAGGGTACAGCGGTCGCGGCCCTTCACGGAGGAAGGCAGGTTGTGAAACCACGAGTTGTTGGTTCGCGAGTCCCGGCGCCCGATCAGCATCAGACCCGTCGGAAGCGGAGCGTTCAGCTCACCTGCCAGGCGCACCAGCTCCGCGACGGGGATCGGGTGCGCGAGATCGATGCGCAGGCCGCGCTCCGAGAGCCAGCTCGCGAGGGTGGGGACGAGGGGGCCGAGGTCGACGCCGCTGGGCTCGCTCAGGAGGCGGGACAGGCGCAGGCCACTCCTCCAGGGTCGAAAGGCGTCGCCGTAGGGGCCGATCCGCAGCATCCAGTCGAGCACCCGCCGCGGCGCGAAGAAGGGGCGAGCCCGGCGGAGCCCGCGGAGCGCCTGTCGTCCGAGGCCGCTCGCCTTCCGCTCGGCGATCCGGAGGGCGAGCTCGCTCAGGATCTCCCACTCCGCCAGCGCGCCGGCTTCCGGCTCGAGTACCGCGGGAGAGAACTTGGCGCTGTTGTGGACGGCGAACTGGTGGAAGACGATCTCGTAGTTGTCGCTCTCCAGCGTGGAGGTCGGCGGCAGGATCAGGTCGGCATGGCGGGTCGTCTCGTTGCAGTAGATGTCCACGGCCACGTAGAACTCCAGGCCCTCCAGCGCGCGGTCGAGCTGCCCGCCGTTCGGAGTCGACAGGACCGGGTTGCCGGCGATAGTCAACAGACCGCGCATCTGGCCGGGACCCGGGGTCGCGATCTCCTCGGCCAGGCAGGCGGCGGGCTGCTCGCCGTTGAAGGCCGGGGCACCCCGCACCCGGGTCTTCCACTCGCGCTCGCCGGAATCGGGCATGCGCTCGGTGAGCTCGGCCAGGTCGACCGCGGGCCTGGCATGCAGGGCTCCGCCGGGGCGGTCGAGATTCCCGGTCACGAGATTCAACACGTCCACCAGCCAGTTGGTCAGGGTCGCGAAGGGATGGAGGGCGGTTCCCACCCGGCCGTAGCACACCGCGCTGCGTGCCGACGCGAAGTCCCGAGCCAGAGCCCGGATCTCGGTGGCTGGAATTCCGACCCGCTCTTCCACCGCCTCGGGTGCGAAGGCCAGCACCAGTCGCTCGAGCTCCCTGCGACCGTCGACGAAGGGCTCCAGGTGAGTCGCGCTCCCGAGTCCGTTCGAGAAGATCACCTGCAGGAGCGACGCGAGCAGCAGGGCATCGCTTCCCGGTCGAACGAAGTGGTGACGGTCGGCGAGCGCGGCAGTCGCGGTCCGGCGGGGATCGACGACGACCAGGGTCCCGCCGCGCTCCTTGAGGGCCCGGAGACGGCGGCGGATTCCCGGCGCGGTCATCAGACTGCCGTTGGAGACCACGGGGTTGGCCCCCACGACCAGGAAGAAGTCGGTGCGGTCGAGATCCGGCACCGCGATCTTGAACACGTTCCCGAAGAGATAGAGGCTGGCGGCGTGCTTCGGGTTCTGGTCACAGGAGCTCGCGGTGTACTGATTGCGTGAGGCCAGCGCACGCCGCAGGGGCGCGATGGTGGCGACCGTTCCGAAGTTGTGCGCCCCGGGGTTTCCCAGGTACATCCCGACGGCATCCGAACCATCGCGTTCCTGGATCGCCGACAGGCGCTCCGCCGCCTCCGACAGGGCCTCCTCCCAGGAGAGCTCCTTCCAGCGGTCCCCTTCCCGGCGCATCGGGCGCCGCAAGCGGTCCGGGTCCTGATGGAGCTCCGTGAGGGCCATGGCCTTGGGGCAGACATGCCCGCGGCTCAGCAGGTCGTCCTCGTCGGCGCGGATGCGAACGACACGATCGTCTTCGACGTCGATCAGGAGCCCGCAGCAGGCCTCGCACAAGTTGCAGGTCTTGTGGACGGTGCGGCCCCGGCGGCTCGGCATCCCGAGAGGCTAATAGACCAGCGGCAGCCCCGCGAAGCCGCGCACGTTGCTCGAGTGCATCCGCTCGATGCCTCCCCGGTCGACTCCGTATTCCGGGATCCTCGCGAGCAGCTCTTCCAGGGCGATCCGCGACTCCAGGCGGGCCAGGCTCGCGCCCAGGCAGAAGTGCCGCCCGTGTCCGAAGCCGAGATGCAGGTCGATCTCGCGGTCCACGTCGTAGCGGTCCGGGTCGGGGAACTTGCGCGGGTCCCGACCGGACGCGCCGTTCACGATGAGGACCCGCGCGCCCGCGGGCATCGTCGTACCGTCGAGCTCGACCGGAGCGGTGAGGACGCGACCCTGGTACTGGGACGGCGGGTCGTAACGCAGGGTCTCCTCGACCGCGCTGCGACACAGCGCCGGATCCTCCACCAGCATCCGTCGCTCGTCGGGCCAGGTCTCGAGCCAGTAGAAGGCCGTGGCCAGCAGCTTCGTGACGGTCTCGTTGCCGGCGGTCGCGAGCAGGTTGAAGAAGGAGATGATCTCCCGGTCGTCGAGCCGCTGGAGGCCGCCCTCCTCTTCCTCGATCTCCGCCCGGGTCAGGAGGGTCATGATGTCGTCGCGCGGGCGCCGACGCCGCTCGGCGATCGACTCGCTGAAGTAGCGGCTCAGCTCCGCCCCCGCCTTCATGCCCCGCTCGGTGATGTTCGGGTTGCCGGGATCGCGGTGGAGGACGTCGTTCGACCAGCCTCGAACGAGGTCCCGATCGCTCTCCGGGATACCGAGCAAGGTGCTGATCACGTCCATCGGGAGCTTCGCGGTGAACTCCTTGACGATGTCGACGCGACCGCGACCGCGTTCCAGGGCCCCCTCGAGGTGCGCGACGGCGATCTTGCGGATCGCCGGCTCGAGGGTCCCGATCTGCCGAAGGGTGAAGGCCTGGTTGACCAGATTGCGAAGGCGGGTCTGCCGGGGCGGGTCCATGAAGATCATCAGGCTCGGAATGGGCTTGCCCATCATCTCGAGGACCGTTCCCTGCGCGGAGCTGTAGCGCTCCCAGTCCAGGAAGGCGGCGAGGCAATGGTCGAATCGGGTCAGCGCGTAGAAGTCGAGGCGCTCGTTGTAGTAGACGCCCTGCTCGAGCATCTCCGCATAGACGGGATAGGGGTCGGCGTCGATTTCGTAGGAGTAGGGGTCGTACTCCTTCATCGGGCGGGGCCTCGCGCCGCAGCTCCCACCGGAGCAGCGGAGGGAAAGGCGATCGGCATCTTCGAGAAGCCGCGTACGTTGCTCGAGTGGACGCGAACGAGGCGCTTCTCGTCGATCTCGAAGCGCGGCAGGCGGGCGTGGATCTCCTCGAGGGAGACGCGCGCTTCGAGGCGGGCCAGCGAGGCGCCGAGACAGAAGTGGGTGCCCTGCCCGAAGGCCAGCGAGGCCTGCGTGTTGCGTTCGATCGCGTAGCGGTCGGGCTCGCCGAAGACGCGCTCGTCCCGATTCGCGGCACCGATCAAGAGCGCCACCTTCGCCCCTTCCGGGATCTCGTCGCCATGGAGCGGGACCGAACGAGTCGTCACGCGCGCGATGAGCTGGGAGGAGGGGTCGTAACGCAGGGTCTCCTCGACCCACCCCTCGATCCGCCCGGGGTCCGCGTCCACCCGCGCGCGCTGGTCGGGGTTCCTGGCGATCCAGTAGAGGGCGTTGGCGAGCAGCTTGGTGGTGGTCTCATTGCCCGCGATCACCATCAGGAAGAGGAAGGCGATGATGTCGCGGTCCTCGAGGCGGTCCCCGTCGATCTCCGCAGCGATCAGGGCATCGGTCAGGTCGTCGTCGCCCGCTCGCCGCCGGCGTTCCGTCACGTGCTTGGCGAAGTAGCCGATCAGGCGCGCCGCGGCCGCCTTGCCGGCGGGGGGGACCTCGTTGCTCCCTTCTTCCCGATGCAGAACCGTGTCGGCCTCCCGTCTGAGCTCGTCGCGGTCCGACGCGGGGACCCCGAGCATCTCGGACACGACGTCCATGGGCAGCTTGCCCGCGAACTCGTCGACGAAGTCGCAGCGCCCCTTCTCGATGAAGGCATCGATGTAGTGCGTGGCGAGCTCGCGGATGCGCGGCTCGAGGCGCGACACCCGACGCGGTGTGAAGCCACGCGAGACCAGGGTCCGGAGCCGGCCGTGCTCGGGCGGGTCCATGCCGAGAAAGGACATCACCTGGGGCGCATCGCCGACGGCGTCGATCGACACCCCCTGGCGATTCGAGTAGGTCTCGAAGTCGCGAAAGGCAGCGAGCACGTCCTCGTGCCGGGAGAGCGCCCAGAAGCCCAGATCGGGATTGTGGTAGAGCGGCGCCTCTTCCCGCAGGCGCCGATAGACCGGATAGGGGTCCTCGTGGACCTGCCAGTCGTAGGGATCGTAGACGAGCGGCCTCGAACCCTTCTCGGAAGGGCCGCTTTCGGAATCGGATTCAGCCCGGCCGGCTTCGCTCGCCATGCCCTGCATCATAACTTCGTTACGATCGGATGCGATCCGCAAGCGGAGGACCCCCATGAGCAGCCCGGAAGCCGCGGCCCCCCACCGGAAGGACGACGATCCCGCGATGATCGCCGCCCGCAACTCCTGGCGCTGCGTCATGGCACGCGACAAGCAGGCGTGGCTGGACCTGATGGCCGACGAGATCGTGATCGAAGATCCGATCGGGGTCGCCCCCACCAATCCCGACGGTCGGGGCATTCAAGGCAAGGCCGCCGTCGGCCGCTTCTGGGACGACACGATGTCGAAGGTGGAGATCCGGATCGAAACACACGAGTCCTTCGCCGCCGCCGGCGAGTCCGCGCACCGGATGACGCTCACGACGCGCTTCGAGAACGGCGGCGGCATGGTGGTCCACGGGATCTTCACCTATCGCGTGAACGACGCGGGCAAGCTCACCAACCTGCGCGGCTACTGGGCGCTCGACGAGTGCGAGATCCGCCCGCCGGACGCATCGCGCTAGATCCGCTCCGAGGAGTTCCCGTGCGCTTCACCTACACCGAGACCATGTGCGACCCGAGCTTCCTGCTGCCCCTCGCCCAGGAAGCCGAGGCCGCGGGCTACGACGGCTTCGCGCTGCCCGACAGCATCTGCTACCCGCAGCACTCCGACTCGAAGTACCCCTACAACGCGGACGGCAGCCGGGAGTTCCTGGACGGCAAGCCGATCCTCGACCCCTTCACGCTGATTCCCGCGATGGCTGCGGTCACCACCCGCCTTCTCTTCTCGACCTTCGTCGTGAAGCTGCCGGTTCGCGGCTGCGTACTGGTGGCGAAGCAGGCCGCCTCGGTCGCGGTGCTCTCCCAGAATCGCTTCAAGTTCGGCGTCGGGGTGAGCCCCTGGCCGGACGACTATCGCATCATGGGCGTCCCCTGGGAGAAGCGCGGCAAACGGATGGACGAGCTGATCGACATCGTCCGCGGACTCTGCACCGGCGAGTTCTTCGGCTACGAAGGCGAGGTGCACCAGCTCGAGCCGGTGAAGATCAGCCCGGTTCCCAGCGAAGCGCTCAAGATCCTGGTCGGCGGGCACGCCGAGCCGGCCCTCCGCCGGGCCGTGACCCGGGGCGATGGCTGGATGCATGCGGGCGGAGACCCGGAGGCGCTCGCGAGCATGATCACACGGATCGGCGAGCTGCGACGGGAGCACGGCAAGGAGAAGGAGGCCTTCGAGATCCACGTCATCTCGATGGACGGCTTCAGCGTCGACGGGGTGAAGCGACTCGAGGACCTGGGCGTCACCGACGTGATCATCGGCTTCCGCAACGCCTACGCGAACGACAAGGACACGCAGACCCTGGACGAGAAGACTGCGGCCTTGCGGGCCTTCGCGGAGAAGGTGATCGCGAAGACCCGTTGAGCGCGCCCGCGACGGATCAGCTGGGATCGGGCGCGGGCGTCTCCGGGCCGGACTCGGGCAACATGGGCTGAGCGGTCAGCGAGGGATCGGGCCGCGCGGTCAGGGTCTGCAGGAAGGCGACGATCGAGTCACGGGTCGGGGCGTCGAGCTCCCGGCCCAGCTGGTGCCACGCCATCAATCGCACGGCCTCGTCCAGGCTGGCGATCGAGCCGTCGTGGAAGTAGGGGCCGGTCTCGGCGACGTTTCGCAGTGCGGGCACCTTGAAGACGCCGCGGTCCGCTTCGCTCCCGGTGACCGCGAAGCGACCGGGGTCCTCGGTCTCGTAGGGCCTGACCACGCCGAGCTTCTGGTACAGGCCTCCGCCGACCGCGGGGCCCGTGTGGCAGGTGATGCACCCCGTGGCGATGAAGGCGGCCAGGCCCTTCCGCTCGCGCTGGGTCAGGGCCTTGTGATCGCCCTGCATGAAGGCATCGAAGCGACCCGGGGTGAGCAGACGCCGCTCGAAGGCGCCGATGGCCCGACCGAAGTTCTCGTAGCGGATCGGCTCGTCTTCGTCGGGGAAGGCCGCTGCGAAGAGGGGCGCGTAGCCGGGGATCGATCGCAGCACGCCCTCGACGGCGGCACCGTCGGCCATCGCCATCTCGACCGGATTCAGCGGCGGTCCCAGGGCCTGCCGCTCGACGTCGGGCTCGCGGCCGTCCCAGAACTGCGCGATGTGGAGGGCCGCGTTCAGGGAGGTGGGGGAGTTCCGATCGCCGCGCTGGCCCTTGTGGCCCGGTGAGGTGGGCTCGCCGTCCGCGCCGAAGCGATCGAGGGGGTGGCAGCTGTTGCAGGAGATGTCGTGATTCCTGGAGAAGCGCGGGTCGAAGTAGAGCTTCTGGCCCAGCTCGACCTTGGCGTCGGTGACGGGGTTCTGCGGGTTCGCGACCTCGAGGGGAAGCGGTCCGAAGATCTGACGGGCCTGGGCCGCGAGGGCGACCGGATCTTCGTCGGCCGACGCGGCCGCGGGGCCGAGTCCGATCGAGAGTCCGAGAACGATCGCGATTCGAAGCTTCAAGTGGGTCTCCTGGGTCTGGCCTCGGGTGAAGCGCGCGGCCGCCGGTCGGCGCCGTCGAGCAGGCAGTGTGGACGCGATTCCGGAACGCGCAAGGCGGAGAGGTCGAGTCTCTCGGAGGCCGCGCG
>JANQSB010000052.1 GCA_028284295.1 Myxococcota bacterium
CGCCGGACTCCCGGACCTCGCAGCACACCGCACCGCCCGCGGTCTCGACCACGAAGGACTCGGATCCCACCTCGCCCGCTTCGAAGAGATGGCGAGCGAAGATCCGGAGCCCGTTGCCGCTCTTCTCCGCCTCCGAGCCGTCCGGGTTCAGGATCCGGAGTCCGAAGGCACCCGGCGACGGGTCCGGGGTGCGAACCAGGATGCCGTCGCTGCCGACGCCCCGGCTGCGATCGCAGATGCGCCGGATCTCCTCCGACGACAGGCGGGACACGGGCTCCGCCGCCTCTGGCGTGCCTACGGGATCGAGCACCAGGTAGTCGTTGCCGAGCCCGTGGTACTTCTCGAAGGGAAGGCTCACCCGCCCGCCCAGGCGAGCAGGCGGGGACCGAACACCAGGCCGCCCACCCCGACCGCAGCGATCGCGCACACCAGCACCGCGCCCGCCGCCGCATCCTTGGCGGCCGCGACCTTCGGGTGGGGATCGGGAGCCACCGCGTCGGCGAGGGCCTCGATGGCGGTGTTCAGGGACTCGGCGGCCCAGACGGCGCCGATCGCCAGCAGCAGGACGCACCACTCGAGGGGGGTGATCCCGAGTCCGATCCCGAGCCCGACCGCAACCACGGTGGCCGCCGCGTGGATCCAGGCGTTGTGCTGGCCGCGGACGACGAGCCGGAGACCGCGACCGGCGTATCGGAAGCTGCGCGCGCGATCGCTCAGGCGGAAGTCGGACACGGTCCGGGGAGGGTACACTCGCAGCGCACGGGAGCACTCCCGAAGGATCCACACGAGCCCCGCCCGAAGGCCCATGAGCGAGCCGCAGCCGAGCATCCGGGTCGATCTCGCCGCACAGCAGCTGGAGCTGCGCGTCGATGGCCGCGTCGTCGGCCGCTACCCGGTGTCGAGCGCGCTGCGCGGGGCGGGTGAGCGGGAAGGCAGCGAGTGCACGCCGCGCGGACGCCACCTCGTGTGCGAGAAGATCGGCGACGGCGCCGCCCCGGGAACCGTGTTCGTCGCACGCGAGCCCACCGGCGAGCTGTGCACCCCGAGCGCCTTCCGGGCCGAGCCCGACCGCGACTGGATCCTCACCCGCATCCTGTGGCTCGACGGCTGCGAGCCGGGCCGGAACCGCGGGGGCGAGGTCGACACCCGCTCGCGCTACGTCTACATCCACGGCTGCCCGGACGCCCTGCCCCTGGGTCGCCCCGGCTCGCACGGCTGCATCCGGATGAGCAACGCCGACGTGATCGAGCTCTTCGATCGAGTCGACGTGGGCACACCCGTCGAGATCGTCGAGTGACACACCGGAAGCCGGGCGACGCTCAGTCCCCCGCGACGCCGAGGGTACGCAGCGACGCGTCGGGTGCGGCCGCGGTCAGCAGGTCGCGGGTCCGACTGCTGCAGGTGAAGAAGAGCACCTGCTGCTCGCTCGCGAAGCGGGCCAGCAGCTCGGCCATGGCCGCCGCGCGCTCGTCGTCGAAGTTGACCAGCACGTCGTCCATCACCACGGGCAGGGCCCGGCCGCTGCGCGCCATCTCGGCCACGAGGCCCAGGCGGATGCACAGATAGAGCTGCTCGGTGGTCCCCTGACTGAGCTCCTTGGGGCTGCGGTGCCCGCCGTGGGCGTCGAGGACCGCGAAGCCCCCGCCCTTCCCGTCCGCGACGATCCGCGTGTAGCGGCCCCCGGTCACGCGCTCGAAGTAGAGCGACGCCTCGCGCAGGACTCCCGGCTGATGGGCGTCCTCGAAGCGTTGCAGTCCGGCCTCGACCAGACGACCCGCAAGCCGCAGACGGCGCCACTCGTCGACCGTCTCGCGGAGCTCGGCCTCGAGCGCGCCCCGCTGCGCCTCGAGGTCCATGACCTCGGTGGAGTCCTCCAGCCGCGCACGGTCCCGGGCGCGGTCCTGGTGCTCGCGCAGCACCTGATCGCGCTCGGCGGCGATCCGCGCGCCTCGCTCGTCCGCCTCCCGCGCGCGCTCCTGCCAGCGTTCGACCGCGCCGCGGGGCAGCTCGGCACGCAGCTCCTCGGCCTCTTCCGGCTCGGTCCCCTGCAGGCGACGTCGAAGCTCCGCCTCTCCCGAGTCGATCGCCCCTTCGAGACGGGCGGACTCGGACGCGATCGCGATCGAGCGTTGCAGACCCGCGACGTCCTCGACTCCCGCTTCCGCGAGCAGCGAAGCGAGCCGATCGCGCGATGCAGCGAGCTCGGCCTCGACCCGGCTGCCCCGCTCGTAGAGCTCCCGGGCACGCCGCTCGAGGGGCTCGCGACGCTCCCGGGCAGCCCGATCCCGAGCGCAGCGCGCGCGCAGCTCGGTGAGCGCGGCGAGCCGCGAGGGGTCGTCCGGGGTCGCGGGGGGGCTCTCGCCGGGCGCGGCGGCATCGGCGAGGACCGCTGCCAGGTCTTCGCGGAACGACTCCACGGCGTCCGAGACCCGAGCGCTCTCGAGACGCTGGCGCTCGCGTTCGTCGATCAGGTCCCGAGCCCGCCGCGCGTCCTCGAGGAACTCGGCGGTGGCATCGATGCCGAGCGGCTCCGGCATCCCCATCTCGTCCCGCCAGGCCGCGAACGCCCGCTCCCGGGACGCACGTGCGGACGCGAGCTCCTCCACCCGCGCGCGGGGCTCGGCGAGCCGCTGCTCGAGGGAAGCGGCCGCCGCGCACAACCGACGCAGCTCCTCGTCCTGGCGCTCCCGCTGGCGCGCCGTTTCCCGCCATGCCCGATCGGATTCGGCGGCGGCGCGACGTGCGCCCACGAAGAGTCGGGCCGCGGCCGCCGCCCCGACCAGCCCCGACAGCAGCAGGAGCGCGGCCAGGGGAAGGCCGCCGAGTTCCACGCCGCGCAGCAGCGCGGCGGCGACGAGTGCGAGCGACGAGGCACCGGCCACCAGCAGCAGCGGACCGCGGCCGGCAGTCGCTGCCGGGGGCGCATCCTCTTCGCTCGTGGCAGCGGCCTCCCGCTGGAGTCCGGCCAGGCGCTGCCGGGCGGACGCGGCCTCCTCTTCGAGCACGCGGACGGCGGCCTCCGCCCGGTGCTGCTCGAGCAGCGAGGCCTCGAAGCGTTGCTTCCATTCGCGCTGCTGCTCCCGCCGGAGGGGAGTCGATTGCACGCCGTCCAGCCGCTGCTCCGCCTCGCTGCGATCGACACCCGGGAACAGACGGCCGAGGGACCGCCCGAGACGCGCCTCGCAATCTGCAGCCGAGGCCAGCAGCTCGTCGCGACGGGCACACTGGCTCTCGTACAGGGCGACGCGATCCTGGAGCCGCGCGACCCGACCCTCGACGGCGTGCGCGCGGGCGTCGAGGTCGAGCGCCTCCAGCTCGCCGGCTACGGTCGCGCGCTCGGAGCGCACCAGGCCCAGCCGTTCCTCGGCGCGTTGGATGGTGTCGAGGATCGACGCCAGCCGCGGCTCGGCGTCGCCGGGGAGTCGCGCCGTCATCGAGGGAGCGAGCTTCGCGACCTGCTCCCGGGCCTCGGCGAGGGGGCTGAAGACCTCGGTCCACAGCTCGACGAGCTTGCGGGCCTGGGCCGCGGTCCGGCGAGCCTCGCCGACCTCGGCCTCCAGCGCGCGCATGCGTGCGTAGAGCCGCGCTTCCAGCTCGCACAGCTCCGGGTAGTGCTCGGCCTCCTCCTGTCGAGCATAGAGCTCGGCGTTCAGCGCGCCGATCTGCTGGACGAGCACTCGGACCCGGGCGCTCTTGCGGCGGCCCTTCGGGCCGTCGAAGAGGCGACGCGCCGCCTCCTCGAGCTCTTCCACCACCTCGCGCGCGGACGGACCGGCACCCGTGACACCGGCCGCCAGGATGTGGTCCTGGATGC